>JAZQBF010000236.1:0-8700 GCA_045545615.1 Faecousia sp. | reverse complement strand
GCGATGCAGACTGGCGTCATCACCATCGATGGCAAAGAGCACAACTTTGATATCGATGGCGTGTGGCTGGGCGAAGTAAAGCCGAAGATTGGCTGGGTTAAGGAAGGCGGCTATTGGTACTACTACGATGCCAACCAAAATTTGACCTATGGTTGGCTGAACCTGAATGGCAAGTGGTACGCCTTCGATGATGATGCTCGAATGATTACCGGTTGGGGCGAAGACGAAGGCAAAATGTATTATTTCGACGAAAACGGTGTGATGCAGACCGGTTGGTTGAAGATCGACGGCGAATGGTACTACTTCCATGGTGGTGGATCTATGGCTACCGGCACAGTTTACATCAACGGAAAAGAGAACCAATTTGCTCCCGACGGTGTATGGCTGTATGAAGTCACGGTAAATACCGGCTGGGTAAAGGAAGGCGGCTATTGGTACTATTATGATGCTAATGGCTATAAGACTTACGGTTGGCAGAAGATCAATAATAAGTGGTATTATATGGATACCAGCGGCGTTATGCAGACCGGTTTTGTTACTGTCGGCTATGATATTTATTATTTTAACGATAGTGGTGTGATGCAGACCGGTTGGCAGAAGATCGACGGCGAATGGCACTACTTCCAGAGTGGCGGCGCAATGCAGTTTGGCTGGCTGAATCTGAATGGCAAATGGTATGCATTCGACGGATACGGTCGGATGATCACCGGTTGGGGCATTGACGGCAGCACATATTATTACTTTAATAGTGATGGTACGATGGTTACCGGACAGAAGTATATCGATGGCAAATGGTATAACTTCTCCAGTAGCGGCGCTTGCTTAGATCGCTAAACATAAAACAAAACCCCTTTATCCAGGACTTCCTGGATAAAGGGGTTTTTCTTTGTTACAGAGGAATCGTTTATAGCCTGCACAAAATTTTATGCCGGGAATATGTTGGAATGAGCGGCAAAAACCGCTACAAATTTTCGGAGGTATTTGATTATGTGTAACAACGGTTGCTTTGGTGGGAATAACTGCTGGTGGATCATTATTCTGATCCTGTTGTTCTGCTGCTGCGGTAACGGCGGCAGCACTTTCGGCGGCAACGGCTGCAACGATAACTGCGGCTGCTGCTAAATTCAATTGGGCGTCCCTGTGGGGACGCCTTTTTGACGAAAAAGGAAATGATTTTGACTGATTTGGTAATTGACATATCTTAATTTTAAAGATATTCTATAGTTAACGAAGTATACTACAAAGGAGACGGAATTATGAAAAGATTCTTAAGTATTTTACTGTGCGCGGTAATGCTTTTTGGCTTGCTGCCGGTATTTCCTGCGGTGTCTGCCGCGGCGGATACGGTCATTCTGGAAGATACTTTCCAGGACTACGGCGCGGTGACAACGGTAAACACATCCTTAAAAGGATGGTCGGAATTTAACGCCCGTTGTCACAGCCTTGTGACGGATGGCAATAATACATACGCCAAACTGACACGGGGTCTGACCTCCACCGGCGGTACGGAAAATGCACCCCGGGCAAGAAAAAATGTTACGGCTGCTGCCGGGGATATTTATATGATCCAATCGGATGTGATGATGAGCGAAAAGGGCATTATGGGCTTTTATATCCGTTTGAATAGTACCTCTGTGTCGTTGGTACGCTTTGGCGGGGACATTTTGCTTAACGGCGCAAAAACCGGCTATAAAAATGTCGCAGACAAGTGGATGACCTATCAACTGTACTACAAACTGGCAGATATGGGGGAAAATATCGAACTTTATCTGCGGATGTGGGGCGAGGGCGTGGTAGATGCCGCCGGCAATGCGGTTTCTGCCAGTGATCCGGTGGTGCTGAGCAAGACCATTACCGGCACATTGGATTTTGAAAATTATTCCGATATGTGGAATTTCTATCAGGGAAGTTTTGGAAACGGCACGGCCGCAGACTATGGTGCCGTTGATAACGTAACAATGACAAAGATCAGTGAAGATCTGACTTCTTTAAATTCCATCACCGTAAACGGTGAGGAAATTTCCGGTTTCTCCGGAGACAAGACCGAGTATAGTCTGGAACTGGACTACGGTACTACCCAGGCTGTGGTGGCTGCCACAGCCGGCGCCGGCAAGACAGTAACCATTGATTGCGAAACTGTGACCGATTTCCCCCGGGGCGTGACCATTACAGTTACCAATGATGCTTTGGGAATCTCCAAGACCTATACGGTGAATCTTTCCGTCAGTTCCTCTGCGGATTTTGATGTGATCCTCGATGATGATTTCGAAGCCTATGGAGACGCAGAAAAGGTGACCAACTCCGTCAAGGGTTGGAACCAGATCACGGCGGCGAACCATTCCCTTATTACAGAAGGCACAAATCACGCGATGAAACTTGCCATTGCAGGAACGGAAAAGTATCCCCGGGCAAGAAAAAACACCACCGCCCAGGTGGGCGACACCATTCAGGTACAGGCAGATTTCAAACTCAGTGAAAACGGCTATATTGGTCTTTATCTACGTAACAACTCCAAGACGGAGTCGATTCACCTGCTGAAAAATACCGATGTGTTGATCAACGGCGCATCCACCGGCTATGAGATCGATCCCGAAAAGTGGCTTACCTGTAATACCCACGTAAAACTGGCGGCCAACGGCGGTTTGATGGAAATTTATATGTGTCTGTGGGGCGAGGGCGTTGTAGACAGAGAGGGCAATGCGGCTACCAGGGAAAATCCTGTGAAATTGAGCCGCACAGTTAACACTGTATTGGATTTGGAAAGCAATAGTACCCTTACCATTGATTTTATGGGTAACTTCTCCAAGGCTGACAGCACCGACTACGCTTTGGTTGACAATGTGGTAATGACCAAACTCCATAGCGATGTGGCAGGTCTTACCGGCCTGACCGTTAACGATATGGAAGTGGAATCGGTGGAAGGCACAGACAATCAGTTCTCCATTATGCTGCCCTATGGCACAAACAAGGCAATCGTTGCCGCAGAAGCCGGCTACGGCAGAACTGTAACCCTCAGCGAAACCGTTGTGACCACATTCCCCACAGATGTAACTGTGACGGTAGAAAACGCCTCTGCCGGCGTGACCAAGACTTATATCGTATCTGTGGATGCCAAGCGCACCGAGAACCAAATGGAAGGCACTTTGATGCTGGTATACGGCGGCGCGAACGGTATTTTCACCATGTCTTACGACGATGGTCTGTATGAAACAGCAGCATACTTAGATCAGATCGGCGCGAAGTACGATGTTTACAGCAGCGCAATGATGATTCCCTCCAAGTTAAGCAAGGCAGACCGGGCAAAGTGGCAGTTGCTCTTTGACCGTGGTTATATTGAACCCCAAAACCACTCAATGACCCACCTGGTTCTGCCCAGTGATGACTGGGCATATACCAACGGCGAGGGTTCAGAAAACAACACCCCTGAAAATTATCAGTATCAGATCGTAGATTCCAAGGATCTTTTGGAAGAATATTTCGGCAACGATATTATCTTCTTCGCTGCTTCCAACAATACCCTTTCCAGCGGCGCCTGGGAAGTGGTTAAGGATAGCCATTATGCTGCCCGTTTGGGCGCTTTGGGTGTCAACTCCCTTGACCCCACAGAGGGCACTAACCCCGGCCAGTGGTACAACTTAAAGTGCGTTTGGTTCAGCAAGGATATGGAAGAGATCATTCTGCCCTATATCGATATTGCGGCAGAGCAAGGCGGCTGGTTTGTAGGCGGCTGCCACTCCATCGGCGATTTTGACCGCGCCGGCGATGTTTCCCTTGAAGATGCAGAGCGGATCTTTGCCTATGCTTCTGCTTATCAGGAAGAAAATAAACTGTGGGCAACCACGGTCTCCAATGCCATTAAGTATGTGCGTGAGCGGCAGAACAGCCGTTGCTATGTAGATTGGGTAGGCGGCAATGTGGTTGTAGAAGTGGTTTCCAACGGCGTGCTGGATAAGGAAATTTTCGACCACGCCCTGACCGTAAAGGCCCAGATCCCCGCCGGCTGGGAGCAGGTTCGCTACACTTGCAACGGCGAAGAATTTGTAGCCGATGTCTTTGAAGAGGACGGTAAATACTGGGCATATATCAATGTTCTGCCCGATACCCGCGTTGTTGTTCGGGATGCACGCAACTACGATGTTCTGTTCACTGATAATTTTGACGACCTGAACACCAATCTGGGCGATACCTTTACTACCCGCGGCTGGAACACTGTTACCAACAACAGTTACCTCTCCTACAACGGTATCATCGGCGAGAAGGATATTCAGTACACCGGCGCAGGCACAGGCGATTACTATCCCAGAGCCATCGCCATTACCGAAGCAAAAGTTGGCGATACCTATGTGATCACCGGCGATGTGATGCGTGGCGCAGGCGCTACCGCTTATGTGTATCTTTACAATGCTGCGGCAAATACCAGTCACGCAGTATTCTACATCAATGACAACGGCGTATATTTTGCAGACAGCAAGATGGCCTGTACCGCTGTGAACGACCAGTGGATCCACTATGAAATCTCTGTTACATTGGGTGAAAACAGCGAAGTTTGCCAGGCATCTATCGTATTGTACGGCGGCGTAAAGGATGCATCCGGCAACCCCATTACCTCTTCCAAGCCCTTTACCTACAGCAAAAACATAACCATGAAGGCTTATGACATTACAGAAAACGGCGCGCTGCGTGTCAGTTTTGCAAGTAAAGTCAATGCTACCACCAGTTATACCCGTTGGGATAATATGGCGCTGGGTACAGTGAAAAACGATACTGTGGCGCTCAATGATCTGAAGATCAACGGCGAAAGTGTAGAGAATTTTTACAAAACCATCACCCAATACGATGTAAAACTGGATGCTGCGGCGACCATCACCGCTACCGCGCCCGAGGGCTGCGACGTGGTCATCGATAAAGAAACCGTAGAGCAGTACCCCGCAACGGTGAAAGTTACCGTTACCAAGGGTACGGTCAGCAAGGTTTACACCTTGAATCTGACGAAAAAACTCTCCGGCGAAATGGACTCCGAAATTCTGCCGGTTTACGGCGGCGCGGACAGTATCGTCAGTATGTCTTATGACGACGGCTATTATGACAGCGTGGAGATCCTGAATCAGCTGTTGGTAACTTATAATCTGACGGCCAGCGCAATGATGATCGCCGAGCGGGTGAACGATTCCAATGTTCAGCAGTGGATCGACCTGTTCAACCAGGGTTATGTAGAGCCCCAGAACCACTCTATGACCCACCTGAACCTGAAGGACAACCCCACAGACGAAAATTATCAGATCGAGATCCTGGATTCTCAGACCCGTTTGGAAAATTACTTCGGCAACGACATTCTTGCTTACGCCGCTGCCTACAATGTACTTTCCGATGGCGCTTGGGAGACCGTAATGGACAGCCATTATGCGGCTCGTTTGGGCGCATACGGCATCAACTCTCTGGATCTGAAAGACACAACCGATGCCGGCGGCTGGTATAACCTTTACAATGTTCCTTTCAAGAAGAGCAATATTTCCGACCAGTATTCTTACCTGGTGCACAATCTGAACAAAGCGGTGGAAGATGGCGGCTGGCTGCTGACCATGTGCCACGGCGTGGGTGCAGGTACCAACAGCGAAATTTCCGAGGCAACGGCTACTGCGCTGTTTGTGCAGATCGCAAGACTCCAGGAAGAAGGCAAGGTTTGGAATGCCACCATGTCTGAGGCAATCAAATATCTGCGGCAGTATCAGAATATGACATCCCACGCCCAATGGATGGGTGAGGAAGTATATGTCACCTTGGAAAATACCGGTATCGTCCTTCCCGAGGATGTATTTGATCATCCCATGACCGTAAAAGTCCAAGTGCCGGAAACCTGGACCCAGGCATCCTACAAAAACGGCACACTGGCAGAAGTGTTCACAGAGAATGGACAGGCATATATTTGCGTGGATGTCATTCCCGGTGAAACTCTCCGGGTGGTGGACGCAGATTCTCAGGTTTCCAAGGATGAAAGCCTGAAATTCTCCACCGCATCTGTTACACTTTACAATGATATTGCCATCAGTTTCAAGGTAAAACCGGAAACTTTGGAGGGCTTCACCACGCCTTATGTTGAATTTGTATTTGGCGGCGTAAAGACCAAGGTGGAGACATATGAAGAAGTGGACGGTTTGTATGTCTTTACCTTCAGCAATATGGCGCCCAACAGAATGGGCGATACCATCTACGCCACCCTGCACGCCACAAAGGACGGCGCAGAATTTGCCGGCAATACCCTGGAATACAGCATTGCATCTTACTGCTACCGGATGCTCTCCAACGCAACGGTGGTGAACGATCCTGCCTATGCCGAATTCCGCACATTGCTGGTGGATTTGCTCCACTATGGCGCGGCGGCTCAGGTCTTCACCGGCTATAAGACCAATACCCCCGCAGACGAAGATCTGACCGATGCGCAACTGGCTTGGGGTACGGCTACCGATGGGGCGCTGGAAAACAAGACCGTTACCAAATACGCAACGGTCGAGAATCCCACGGCTACCTGGGCAAGTGTTGGATTGGTGTTGGAAGACGCGGTAACGATGCGCTTTAAGTTCGAAACGGCGGATATTACCGGTCTGACCGTAAAGATCACCAGTGATACCAATGCAGCGGGCTGGGTCATCGGCGCTGAGGACTTCCAGTATGAAGAATCCACCGGAAGATATTATGTGGATTTTGGCGGTCTCCATGCAGGCCAGATGCGCCAGTGCGTATATGTGACCGTTTGCGACGGTGACACCGCCATCAGCAACACATTGCGCTATGCCATTGAATCCTATGCGTACAAATACGCAGGCAACGAGACTTATCCCGCCCTTGCCGCTTTGGTCAAGGCGATGATGCGCTACGGCGATGCCGCTTACGCATTTGCGAACTAAATAACAGAAAGACCCGCCAGAAGGCGGGTCTTTCTATATATTGTGGTAAGGTGCAAAGCAGGTCACAATTTTTCGAATTTTTATAGGGAAAACCACAGAAAAAGCCGTAAAAATCCTTGACATTGCCAATAAAACCTTATATAATACACTGGTCTGCGAATGCAGACATATCCTTGCTCCCGGCGCGTCCGGGGGCCAAAAGTCCAAAAGGAGGTGCAAACAACATGGCTAAGATCACCGGTAAGTACGAGGTGCTTTACATCATCGACCCTGCGCAGGGCGAAGAGGGCATCAACGCACTTGTGGAAAAGTTCAAGGCAATGGTGGAAGCGGAGGGTACTCTGTCTAACATTGACCTGTGGGGCAACCGCCGTCTGGCTTACCCCATCAATGACCTGACCGAGGGTTACTACGTTCTGATGAACATGGAGACAAAGCCCGCTTTCCCTGCAGAGTTGGAGCGTGTGATGAAGATCACCGAAGGCGTCCTGCGCTGCATGACCACTGCCGTGGAAGAGTAAGGAGGAAACACTATGCTCAACCACATTACCATTATGGGTCGTTTGACCCGGGATCCCGAACTGCGCCGTACCGGCAGCGGTGTTGCGGTAACCAGTTTTACCGTGGCAGTTGACCGTGATTTCGGTGGCAGAGACGGCGGTGAAAGAGAAACCGACTTTATCGATTGTGTCGCTTGGCGTCAGACCGGAGAATTTGTCTCCAAGTATTTTACCAAGGGCTCTATGATCGTAGTGTCCGGTCGTCTCCAGATCCGTGGCTGGACCGACAAGGATGGCAATAAGCGCCGCACTGCAGAAGTCGTTGCAGACAATGTCTACTTCGGCGAAAGCAAGCGCAGCGAAGGCAACAGCGCCTACAATGCCGCTCCTGCCGCGCCCAGTTTTGGCGGTTACAGCGCTCCCGCATCTGCGCCTGCATCCGATTTTGAGATGCTGGCTGATGACGACGCACAACTGCCTTTCTAATTTCGAACTTTTCTACTATACTTTAAGGAGGTTTTTCCTATGGCTAACGAACAGCGTGTTCGGCCCCGTAAGCGCAAGAAGGTATGTGCTTTCTGCGTTGAGAAGGCTACCGGCATCGATTATAAGGACACCGCAAAACTGCGCCGCTACCTGTCCGAGCGTGGCAAGATCCTGCCCCGCCGTACCACCGGCACTTGCGCTGCCCATCAGCGTGACCTGACCACCGCTATCAAGCGCGCTCGTCAGATCGCTCTGCTGCCCTACGTTGCAGACTAATCAGAGTTCAAAGAATCCCCAAACCGTCAAACGCAAGTATGGCGGTTTGTGATTTTTTGTTTATTTAAGTGAAATCAAAAGGAAAAGACTTATATAATAACGAACGGTGTAAACACTTGCTACGCAAGGCGTTTGACTTACTGCGCAAACCAAAGGACTACCGTACCAATGTACGCCGACGCCTTTGGTTTGCTTGTCTTTGGGGCTTCTTTGAGCCTCTGATGGGAAGAATCCCCAAACCGTCAAACGCAAGTATGGCGGTTTGGGATTTTTTGTTCCCAAAAAGTTCTGTTCAAAATTTGTAATGCGAATATAATATCGAACAAAGTAAATACTTGCTTCGCAAGGCGTTTGACTTACTGCGCAAACGGGCGGACTACCGTACCAATGTACGCCGACGCCGCCCGTTTGCTTGTCTTTGGGGCTTCTTTGAGCCTCTGATAGAAGGAATCCCCAAACCGTCAAATGACGATTTGGGGATATTTTTATTTACTTGCCATAAACAGTTGCTTTAATACCTGAGAGAAAATTTGTCC
>JAZQBF010000235.1:0-15106 GCA_045545615.1 Faecousia sp. | reverse complement strand
CAGACCACGACGGGAGTGGTTGTCGTGCTTGTGGACGCGCAGGTGATCAGTCAGTTCGTTGATACGAGCGGTCAGAATAGCGATCTGGACCTCGGGAGAACCGGTATCGCCTTCGTGGGTTGCGTTGTCCAGGATGACCTGGGTCTTCTTTTCTTTCAGAATCATTTTTAATTCCACCTTTTTTGAATTTACCTCGCGCCAAGTAAAGGGTCGGTGTCTTCCCAAAACTGAGCAACGGGCATAGTAATATTGTCTGACCATAGCCAGCCCGACTATCTTATCATAAGTTTTTCCGATTGTAAAGAAAAATTTTCTTATTTTCCAAAGATTTTGCGGGTTTCGGCGGCATTTTTTTCAATTTCCGTCTTCAATTCTTCTAAAGAATCAAACTTTTTCTCCGGGCGCAGGAAACGGCAAAACGCCAAAGTGATCTCTTTTCCGTAAAGATCGCCGTCAAAATCCAAGATCCAGGGCTCTACCGTAATGTGGTGTCCTTCCACCGTGGGACGGCTGCCCACATTGGTCACCGCCAGATAATCACCGTTTTCTGTATGGACGCTGCCGGCGTAAACGCCATTTTTCGGCAGCGCCAAGCCGGCAGGAACTTCCAAATTGGCGGTAGGAATACCCATGGTATGTCCCAAGCCTCTGCCGGGTATCACTTTACCCGTAAGAATGTGGGGATGTCCCAAAAATTCCGCCGCTTGTTCCATTTCCCCGGATTCCACCAAGGTGCGAATGTGGGTGGAACTGATCCGGACGCCTCCGATCATCTGCTGGGGAACAATGGAATAGGGGAGATTTCGGCTTTCGCAAAATGCAGATAGTTTCTTCGCCGTTCCGCTGCCCCCTGCCCCAAAGCGGAAATCGCTGCCGCAGACAAATCCTGCAGCGCCTGCTTCCAGCAGTTGTGTTAAGAACACCGACCAGTGGGTTTTCATCAACGGTTCGTCAAAGGGCAAAAACACCACCTTGTCTGCGCCATAGGTTAGCAAAAGCCGTTTCCGGTCTTCATCGGTATTCAAAAGCGCCGGTTGACTGCCGGAAACAAGGGTCTGGGGATGACCGGAAAAGGTGATGACCCCGGAGAAGCAGCCTTTTTCTTCCGCCAACGCCCGGCAGGCTTTCAAAAGCGCCTGATGCCCCAAATGCACGCCGTCAAAGAAGCCTAAGGCATATATGTATTTTTCTCTTTGCATATCTGCCTTTCCTCCTTTTAGGTGCTTAATCCACGGAAAAGAAACTTTTTATGGTTGACATAACATTTTCTTCTACCTTTGCCAGCATCAAAAATTCGCCATTTTTGCTGTATGCCCGGTATGTACCGCTGGGCAAGTCCATAGAAAAACCGTTGCCGTTGCGGCAGCGCTTTTCCTGGTTTTCCGTTAAAGTCACCGCCTCATATTGGGTGAACATAGAATCCACCGGGCGCAAAAATTTGCCCGGTTCTTCCGCTGCCACCAAATCCCCAAGGGGTATGGATTCTTCTATGGTATACGCCCCGGCGGCGGTACGCCGCAATTTTTCCATACAGCCGCCGCACCCCAGCGCCTCGCCGATGTCTTTGCAAAGGGTGCGGATATAGGTACCTTTGGAGCAGGTGACCCGCAAAGTGGCGGTATCGCCATCAAAAGAAAGGCACTCCAACTGATGAATCGTGATACTACGGGGCTTTCGCTCCACCTCTTTGCCACGCCTTGCAAGGTCGCAGAGTTTCTGTCCGTTTATTTTCAAAGCGGAGTACATAGGGGGAATTTGTTGGATTTCTCCCCGGAATTTGTCCAAAACCTGCAAAAAATCCGTTTCAGAAACAGAAACTTCCCGTTTTTCCAGAATTTCGCCGGTAATGTCCTCGGTGTTGGTAATGATACCAAAGCGCAAAACCGCCTCATAGGTCTTTTCCGCCTGTTCAAAAAACTCCACGCCCCGGGTGGCTCTGCCCACAAACACCGGCAGAACGCCGGTTGCCATGGGGTCTAATGTGCCACCGTGACCGATGCGTTTGGTTTTGAATACGCCCCGGAGTTTCGACACCACATCCTGGCTTGTCCAGTCCGCAGGCTTGTCTACAATTACGATTCCGTTCATTACTGTCGCTCCCACTGGATCAGGGTCTTTTCCATTTCCTCTGCCGCCTCCTGGAGGGGCTTGCGAATAGAACAGCCTGCTGCGCCGGCGTGACCGCCACCACCGAAAATTTCGCAAATAGATGCGGCATTGTAGCCGGGAATGGAGCGAATGGAAACTTTCGTGTTCTCCGGACCGGCAGTACGAAGCAGCGCCGCTACACAAACGCCCTCTATGCTCCGCAAAAAGCCGGAGATATTATTCATATCATCTTCGCCAACGCCCAGTTCTTCCTCCACCGTATCCGGCAGGGCGCACAGGGCGATCTTGCCATCGCAGAGGAGTTTGAAATGGTCTACCACCCAAGCCTGCAGCCGGAGTTTCGGCAGGGAGTTGGTCTCAAAAAGCCGCAGATTCCAACCGAAAATGTCCGCACCGGCGGCGGCGCAATCTGCCGCCACATCAAAGGTGTGGGCATTGGTATTGGCAAACCGGAAGCAGCCGGTATCTGTGGAAACGCCCACATACACCGCCTCTGCCATTTTTTCGTCCGGCTCCACGCCCATATCCAACAGCAGTTCCCAAATGATCTCCGCGCAGGCGGCAGATTCGGAATCCACGCATTCATTGGGGGTATACTCTCTGCCGGAACCGTGGTGGTCGATCCGCAGATCGATGCAGTTTTTCAGGGAATCGTAGGCTTTGGGCAACATATTGTCCGCCGCCACATCCACGGCAACCAGCAGATCGCCCTCTTCCGGGGTATCTTTGGTCAAACCTTCCACCAGCGATGCATAAAGGGGTGTGACCTCATCATTTTTTAAAATATGAGCGGTTTTCCCCAGCGCCCGCAGACCCCGGCACAGCGCCGCAGAAGAACCTAAGGTATCCCCGTCCGGCTTACGGTGGGTCAAAAGCACAAACCGATCCCGGGCTAAAAGCCAATCGGCGCACTCAGTTCTCGTCAGTTCCCGCATCAGAAGATACCTCCAAAGCGTTAATGAGTTTCAGCATTTTCGCGCCGTAGGTGATAGAATCGTCCAGTTCCCACACCAGTTCCGGGGTATAGCGCAATTGCAAACTGCGACCTAACTCCCGGCGCAGGTAGCCACCGGCGGATTTTAAGCCTTTCAGCGCATCCTTTGCCCGCTCTTCCTGCAGGAAACTGACATAAATTTTCGCATACCGCAGATCCGGGGTCGCCTCCACATGGGTAATGGAGATCATTGTATCCTGGACCCGGGGGTCTTTTAAATTGCGGATCAAAGAGGACAATTCCTTTTGAATTTCCTCATTAATTCTGCCAATTCGATTAGAAGCCATAGTTTTTACACTCCTTTATAGTGTAATAATGCTTTGATAAAGCAGCACACCGCACCGCGGTCGCGGCGCGGTGTAATTGTTTTATCTCTTTACTTCTTCCATTACGAAGCACTCAAAGACGTCGCCTTCTTTGATGTCGTTGAACTTCAAAATGCTCATACCGCACTCATAGCCGGCGGTAACTTCCTTAGCAGCATCCTTAAACCGCTGCAAAGAGCCAACCTCGCCTTCGTGGATAACGATATTATCACGAAGCACGCGCACCTGGGCATCCCGGGACACCTTGCCGTCCTTGACCATACAGCCGGCAATGGTGCCGATGGCGGAGACCTTGTAGGTCATACGCACTTCTGCGTGACCGATGACTGCCTCCTGGTAGGTGGGCGCAAGCATACCCTTCATAGCCGCCTCGATCTCGTCGATAGCGTCGTAAATAACGCGGTAGAACCGCATATCCACAGCGCTGCGCTGGGCGCTTGCCTGGGCGCCTGCATCGGGACGGACATTGAAGCCGACGATGATCGCGCCAGCGGTGGAAGCCAGCAGAATATCGGATTCGTTGATCGCGCCGACACCGGTGTGGATCACGCGGACGCGGACTTCCTCGTTGGAGATCTTCTCCAAGGATGCCTTCACCGCCTCGGCAGAACCCTGAACGTCAGCCTTGACGATCAAGGGCAGTTCCTTCATCTGGCCTTCCTGCATCTTGGCAAACAAATTGTCCAAAGTGACTTTCTGCATAGCATTTGCGGCGGCGTCCTTGGCAGCCTGCTTCCGCTGCTCCACCAGTTCTCTTGCCATACGCTCGTCGGTAACGGCGTTGAACTCGTCGCCGGGAGCGGGTACTTCTGCAAGACCGGTGATCTCCACGGGCACAGAAGGACCGGCAGTTTTCACGGTGCGACCCTTGTCATTGGTCATCACACGGACACGGCCAACGGCAGTACCGGCGATAACGATGTCGCCCTGGTTCAGTGTACCGTTTTGCACCAGCAAGGTGGCGATGGGGCCGCGGTTTTTATCCAGACGCGCCTCGATAACTGTACCTTTGGCGCGGCGATTGGGGTTGGCTTTCAGTTCCTGCACCTCGGCGGTGAGGATAACCATTTCCAGAAGTTCATCCAATCCCTGACCGGTTTTGGCGGAAATGGGAACGATAACTGTTTCACCGCCCCACTCCTCGGGGATCAGTTCATACTCGGTCAATTGCTGCTTGATCCGGTCGGGGTTTGCCTCCGGCTTATCCATCTTATTGATCGCAACGATGATCGGCACTTCCGCGGCCTTGGCGTGGTTAATAGACTCCACGGTCTGGGGCATAATGCCGTCATCTGCGGCAACCACCAGAATGGCGATGTCGGTACTCTTGGCGCCACGGGCACGCATAGAGGTAAAGGCTGCGTGACCGGGGGTATGCAGGAAGGTGACCATATTGCCGTTTACATCGACAGTATACGCGCCAATGTGCTGGGTAATGCCGCCTGCCTCGCCGGCAGTGACAGAGGTCTTCCGGATAGCATCCAAAGTGGAAGTCTTACCGTGGTCAACGTGACCCATAACCACCACAACGGGGGCGCGGGTGACCAATTCTTCTGCAGTATCCTCGTGATCGTCGATGATCCGCTCTTCGATGGTAACGGTGATCTCCTTTTCCACCTTGCAGCCCATTTCTAGGGCTACAAATTCAGCGGTGTCAAAATCGATGGTCTGGTTGATGCCTGCCATCACGCCGTTGCTCATCAAGCACTTAATGACCTCGCCGGCGGTCTTCTTCATCCGGGAAGCCAGTTCGCCGACAGTGATCTCCTCGGGGATCTTAACGGTAACAGGGGCTTTCCGCGCCACTTCCATCTGCAGGCGGCGGAGTTTCTCCTGCTCTTCGTTGCGGGCCTTATTGCCCTTGAATTTGTTGTCTTTTCTATTCTGCTGCTGACCTTTTTTGCCGAACTTCTGCTTGCCGCCCTGGTAGTTCTGGACGCGCTCGGAGACCAGGTTATCCACATCGTCGAAACGGCGGGTGTTCACCTGCACCGCAGAAGTATCCACCACCCGGCGCTCCCGCTTACGCTCCGGCTCTGCGGGCTTTGCGGGTTTCTCGGGTTTGGGCTGGGCGGTAGGCTTTTCTGCCTTTTTCTCTACCTTGGGGGCTTCTTCTGCCTTTTTCTCTGCCTTGGGGGCTTCTGCCACCGGCTCGGGCTTGGGTTCTTCTTTCTTCGGCGCAGGCTGCACCGCAAAAACCACCGCCAGAGACTCGATCTGGTTCGTTTGTGTAATATAGTCAAACAGCACGTTCAGTTCTTCCTCGGTAAGAACCTGGGTGTTAGACTTGGGTTTTTCAAAAAACTTGCCCATGATCTCGGCGATCTCCTTGGGTTGCATGCCGAAATCCGCAGCCAGTTCTTTTAAACGATACTTCATTAAACTCATATTCGCACCTCCACAATCTTTGCTTCACTTCTCAGCGTCCGCGGTGTGTGCGACCACGCTGCTTGTTACGCTGATGCGCCTTTGCTTCGGATTGGCGCTGCTGCACCCGTTTTGTGCGGGTCTGCAGGTCTTCCAAAGCATCTTGATATAACTGGGGCTCGCCCAGCGCTTTCACAAATGCCAACGCCAAGGCGGGGTCGGTAAAGGCTGCCACCGCCAATGCGGCGCGCCCGATGGCCTCGCCCAACTGATCTTTGGTAAAAGAAACCCGGATGCACTGCTGTTGCGTGCCTGCCACAAAACTTTTCGCTCTGCGCCAGGTATGGTCGGTAGCATCGGATGCCACCACGACCAGCCGCGCTTTTTGGGCTCTGGCGGCCGCGCCTACCGGTTCTTCTCCCAACTCAATGCGCCCCGCCTTTCGGGCAAGGGCCATATAATTCAGCGCTCTATCCAACGGTTTCACCCATCTCTTTCTCCAGACGGTCGTAAACTTCTTCGGGGATCGCCACTTCCAAACTCCGCTCCAGAGATTTGGCGCGGCGCGCCTTTTTCAGGCACTCTTCGTTGGGGCAAAGGTATGCGCCTCTGCCGTTCAGTTTGCCGCTGAAATCCAGGCTGACAACGCCGTCCGTACCACGGACAACGCGGATCAGTTCTTTTTTGGCCTTTCGTTCCCGGCAGCCCATACACTGCCGCTGAGGTATTTTCTTTTGCATAATGGACCACCTTTTCAGAAATTTAAGAAATCAATTAAACATTTGCCTGGGATTCGGGCTTGATGTCGATCTTATAGCCGGTGAGCCGGGCAGCCAGACGGGCATTCTGACCCTCTTTGCCGATGGCAAGGCTCAACTGGTTGTCGGGCACTACCACCTGGCACGCCTTTTGACCGGGCACCAATGTAACACTCAATACATCCGCAGGGCTGAGGGCGGCCCGAACATATTCACAGGGATCTTCGCTCCAAACCACGATGTCGATCTTCTCGCCACACAGTTCTTCCACAACTGCGCCAACACGGCCGCCTCTGGGACCGACGCAAGCGCCCACGGGATCCACATCTTCCACAGCAGCGCGGACAGCGATCTTGCTCCGGGAACCGGGTTCACGGGCGATATTGCGGATCTCCACCTGACCGTCAGCAATTTCGGGGGTCTCCAGTTCAAACAAACGGCGCACCAGGTTGGGGTGGGTGCGGGATACCTGCACCAGAGGACCGCGGGTAGCCTGGCGAACTTCCAGAACATAGACACGGATCATATCGCCGGGGACAAAGTCCTCGCCGGGGATCTGCTCGCCAGTGCGGAGCACAGCATCGGACTGCTCGTTACCCTGACCCACACGGACAAATACATCGCCGGTGGGATCTACACGCAGGACAGTGCCGGTGAGCATCTCCTGGGCCTTGGAGGAATAACTTTCGTAAATTGCGCCCCGCTCTGCCTCGCGAATGCCCTGAATGACTACCTGCTTGGCAGTCTGGGCAGCGATGCGGCCAAACTTCTGAATGTCCACGCTGATGGAAATATTGTCGCCGGGTTTCACGTTGGGGTCATAATTCTTGGCGGCGTCCATCTGGATCTGGACAGCGGGATCTTCCACTTCTTCCACAGCGGTCTTGACCTGGTACATAAAAAGACCTTTTTCGCTTAAGTCAACCACCACATTTTCTGCGGGGATGTCACGATGGTCTTCCCGGTCTTTCCGGTAGGCGTTGGTCAGCGCCTGCTTCAGACGCTCCACCATATACTCTACGGGAATGCCCTTGAGTTTCTCCAGGTCCCGCAGGCTGGCAAAGATCTCTGCGCCGATGTCGATCTGGGGTGCAGCATTTTTCTTGCCCTTGGTCGTTCTTGCCATAATTTTTTCTCCTTCCGCCACTGGAAACATCTTTTTTGTGGCTTCAATTTTTTCTGTTTACTAAGTTTGTGGTTTTTTATTAAAATTCTACGCGAAGGCGCACCAGCGCAACTTCGGATTTTTCAAAGGTGATGGTTTCTTTTCCTGCCTCTACGGTGACTTTGCCCTCATCGTAGCCACGGAGGATACCGGGGATCTCTTTCAGACCGTTCCGGGGACGGTAAAGTTTCACAGTGATAGGACTGTCCATAAACTGTGCAAAGTCCGAGGGTCGCTTCAGCGCCCGCTCCAAACCGGCAGAGCACACTTCAAAATGATAACTTTCGGCAATGGGGTCTTTTTCGTCCAAAATAGGGTCAACTGCCCGGTGGACCGCTTCGCAGTCAGTAATGTCCACGCCGCCGGTTTTATCGATATACAGCCGCAAAAACCGCTCTGAACCTTCCCGGACGTACTCCACATCCCAAAGGCTGCAACCATTTGCTTCCACCACAGGGCGGGCAAAGGATTCTACCAGTTCCGTAACCTTCATTTCATGCTCCTTTCCATAAAAAAGAGAGGAGCGGCGGCTCCTCTCTTTCGTAGTTTCTACTCTAAGATTGTCTGTATTATAGCACTTCTATTCCGGAAATGCAAGGGTTTTTTCCAAAAATACATAGGTTTTTATGCAAATCTTTCGGCGTTTGCTCTTAAATACACGCCTGCAGCAGAGATATTTCCATTTGCACTTTGCCAAAGACTTCTTCCGTAGAGGCCGCTGCGCACATCGGCTTTTCACATTTCGCCATTCCTCATCCGACCTCGCTATCGCTCGGCCACCTTCCCCCCGGGGGAAGGTATAGGGCGCGATGGCTTGACCTCCACATTATGCATTGTGCATTGTGAACTGTGCATTATTTAGTGTGCCGGCAGACCTTGCACATATTTCTGATCCCAATCGTCGTCGAAAACCCGGGAGAATTGACGCCGCTGGGCGGCATCTTTTGCCAGTTCCCGAAGAATATCTGCCGCCTCCAGCGACTCGATATAAAACTCCGGCAGTTCCTCTGCGCCCAGGCGCAGACCCATAAACGCGCCGGTAAGAGAGCCTACTGCGCCGCTGCGACCGGAATGGTTCACCGAAGTGATCAGCGCCTCATCAAAATTTGCCACATGGACGCTGCAGGCATATGCGCTGCCCGCCAGACACTCTGCGGCGGTGGTGCAGCCTAAAATGGTCATAGCAACCAGAGGGGTGATCTCCGGGTCAGATGCCAAAGCGAATGCCTTTTCCAGCAACGCCTCCAGTTCTGCCACTTCCGAAGCATACATTTCTCCATACTGCGCCTTTACCGCGTCCATACCGCCTCGCAAATGGTGTTGGGGTGTTTTTGCCGGGTCGCAGAGCATACCTGCCACCGCAGCCGCCACCACGCCGCCGGACAAAAAGGCATCGGGCGCGCCGTGGATCATGGCTACAGCCGATGCGCCCAAGGCTGCCACCTGCTGAAGGGTCATAAGTTCCGGCTCATAGAAAAGTCCTACAGATACCGCCGCGGTAATGCCGCCGGGACCCTGGGTGGAATTCACCGGTTTTTCCGGTGTGCCCAAAACCTCTCTGGTAAGGAAATCCGTCATACGGGTGTCCATACTTGCTCTGCGGCGCAGGCGGGGCACTTGCGCCAGCCAGCAGGCTGTCCGCTCGCCGGTGGTGAGGAAATACTGACTTTTCGCCCACTCCCGCAATGCGGTGGTGATATAGCGCAAATGGGCGTTGCGCTGCCCCCGGGTGTCGTTGAGAAGCAGACCGTTTGCCACAAACGATGCCAGTTGGGTGTAAGAGGTGATCTCTGCATAATCCGACTGTAAGTCATAGCCTAAAAGACCGTTAGGGCCATAGTTTTCGCAGATCTCTTCCCATGTTTTTTTATCGATGACGCTGCCCATGGCATCGCCCACGGCAAGACCCAGCAAACAGCCGCCGCAAGCGGATAAACGGTTTTCCATACAGACACCTCCTTGTTTTGTTCATTATACAAAATATTACAGAAAATAGCAATCATTTCCCCACCGGTTTGTCCGGTTTATGTAACATTATTTTACTGCCGCCGTCTGTTGCTGCCAGGACAGCCCCTTAGGATAGAAAAAGCGCACTTTTTCTTTGGCTACAGACATCTCCACCACTTGGGCGGTACGCAGTTCGCCGTCTAAGTTAATACTTGTGGGTTTATCGCAGATGATTTTCACTTTATCTGTGCGGAAATAGCGGACCAGATCCGGTAGTTGGGCATATTGGCCGGCTTTGTATTTGCCCACCACTTGCGCCACTTGCAGCCGGGAGACCTTGCTCACCACCAGCACATCCAGCATTCCGTCGGTAGGATCTGCCTCGGGGACGGGGTTAAAACCGCCGCCGTAGAACCGACCGTTGCAGACACAGATCATAGTCTGCTCCCCATCGATCCGCTCTCCATTGATCTCCACCACATAATGCTCTGAAATGCCGCGGATGACATTGACCACCGTGGAGACTGCATAGGCCCGGAAACCGCTGAGCAAAGGAATGCGCTTATAGTTGGCAACATCTGTACCGATCCGGGCATCCAACCCTACCGAGCAAATATTTAAGGCAATATCACCGTTACAACGGATCAGATCGAATGTGACCTCTTCGCTGTCCAGCAGACGGTCGATATCCCGGAATGCCGCCGGGTCGCTGAACAGTTTGGTAAAATCGTTGCCGCTGCCGGCAGAGACCACCGTTACCGCCACATTGGGGAATCCTGCCGCGCCGGCGACCACCTCGTTCAGCGTGCCGTCACCGCCGCAGGCATAAATTCTATATTCTTCGCCGGTCTCGGCGGCTTCCCGTGCGATTCTTTGGCAATCGCCGGGGGCGGCAGAGATCTTGATGCGGCACTCTATGCCTTTTTTATTGCAGGCTTCCCGGATCAGGTCGGAGTAGAGTTTTGTCCGGTCCCGGCTACCTGCCGCGGGGTTGATAATAAACAGGTGTTTCATTTCTTTTTCCCCTTTCGGGTGTTGTCGGTGAACATATAGTAATCGCACTTGATCTTGCCGTTATAGAACTTGCGTTTTTTGTCCGCCCGGCGACCGAACCAATGCTCAAACTCCGGTTCGGAGGTGATCACATACTTTTTCCACTCGTTGGCAAATTTCAAGTGCCGACCCAGAGCGCTATAGAGCCTTTGGGCGCTGTGCTGCTCCATCATTCGCTCACCGTAAGGCGGGTTGCAGATCAAAATGCCGCTTTGGGCGGGGATATCCATTTTGGTGGCATCTCCGTCCCGGAAGTCCACACAGTCGCCAACGCCGGCTTTCCGGGCGTTGGCAAAACTTAAGGAAACGCAGGCGGGATCGCTGTCAGAACCCATGATCTGGTATTTGCCATTAAATTCCTTATCCCTTGCCTCGTCTTTGGCATCTTGCCAAATGTTTTGGGGCAGCCAGGGATAGTCTTTGGCGGCAAAATCCCGGTTTAAACCCGGGGCGCGGTTTTTGGCGATCAGCGCCGCCTCAATGGGGATGGTGCCGGAGCCGCAGAAAGGATCCCACAAAAATTCTCTGCCCCGGTAGCGGGTCAGTTGGATCATACCGGCGGCTAACGTTTCGTGCAAAGGCGCATCGTTGCCCACTGCCCGGTAACCCCGCTTATGCAGACCCTGTCCGGAGGTGTCCAGAGAGAGGGTGACCTTATCATTCAAAATCGTAAAGTGCAGTTGGAATTTCACGCCGGTTTCCGGCAGCCAGGAGATACCATACTTTTCCCCCAGGCGTTTGGATGCGGCTTTTTTGATGATCGCCTGGCAGTCGGAAACGCTCATCAGTTGGCTGTTTAAGCAGTGACCTTTTACGGGGAACTGACCGTCCTTGGGAATAAAATCTTCCAAATTGGCGTGGTAGACTCCCTGGAACAGTTCTTCAAAGGTCTTTGCCTCGAACTGCGCCAGTACGATCATGATCCGTTCACCGGTTCGCAGGCACACATTGGCTCTTGCCAGCGCCGATGCGTCGCCGGTAAAAAGGACACGGCGGTCCTCCACCCGGACATTTTCCATATTCAGTCTTCTTAATTCGTCCCCTGCGATGCCTTCCAAACCGAAAAGGCAGGGCGCGACCATTTGTAATTCCATAATTTTCTCCTAAGGAATAATTTTATTGGCTTTTAAGTAGCGCTCTTCTTCAGAAAAGACGCAGCCGCAGTATTTTTGCATATAAAAACCCTGCTCCCGGGCAAAATCCTGCCCGGCGCGGAAGTAGGGGCGAAAATCCCGGTATAAGAATTCCACACCGTACTGCGCCGCCGCCCGCTGGGCGGTTTCCCGCATCAGTTCGTGGTTTTGGTAAGGGCTGATAAAAAGGGAAGATGTGAAACTGTCAAAGCCGCCCTCCGCCGCCTGTTTCGCCGTTTCAAAAAGGCGCATTTCATAGCACTTTACGCACCGCTTGGCAATATCCTCTGCCACCGCCCTAACAAAGGGGCGCAGGGCGTAGTCGTTCTTCTCTATCAGCGGCAGGTCGATGGCTGTGGCATAGTCCCGGAGGCAGTTGCGCCGGGAACGGTATTCGGTAAAGGGGTGGATGTTGGGGTTATACCAAAAGCCGGTAACCTCTATTTTGTCGCCACGCAGAACTTCAATGCACTGATTGGCACAAGGGGCGCAGCATATATGCAGTAATGTTTTCATAAAATCTCCCAAAGGTCATATTTTGTCTATTATACCATTCTTTTTTGCCCATTGCAAGGTGTCACATTCCGCCAATATCCGCATGGAGAATATGGTATTATGTACTCCCGGTTTCATCTGTCCCCCCTTGCTATTTCACAAAAATTCTTGTATACTCTAGGCAAAAGGAGAGATGGCTGTGGAAGATATGGACTATATGAAAAAAGCCCTTTTGCTGGCAAAAGAGGCGGCGGCAGAGGGTGAAGTGCCGGTAGGCTGTGTCATCGTCCGAAAGGGTGAGATCGTAGGCCGGGGAAGAAATCGCCGGGAAACGGCGAAAACCGCCCTGGGTCACGCAGAGATCGAAGCCATCGCCGATGCCTGCAAAAATTTAGGCGGCTGGCGGCTGTGGGACTGCACAATGTATGTGACTTTAGAACCTTGCCCCATGTGCGCAGGTGCGATCATCAATGCCCGGATCCCAAGGGTCGTAGTTGGTGCAAAAGATGAAAAATGCGGCGCTTGCGGCAGTGTATGCGACCTTTTTGCCATGGATTTTAATCACCATCCCCAGGTGACTTTTGGGATGATGGAAGAAGAATCCCAATGCCTGCTGACGGAATTTTTCCGGGAATTGCGGCAGGAATTGCGCAACCGCCCCAAATGGAAAAAGCCTGAATAAAGAGAGAACGTGCGATACTTTGGTATCGCACGTTTTATGTTGAAAGGAGCATCTTTTTGAAACTGGAAGAAAAATGCCTGCGCTGGACCGGTATTGTAGTCGCCATCGCCGTGACGATCCGCCTGCTGAGCGGCGGTATTGGCGAACATATATGGAATGCCCTTTCTTCGCCAAAGACTGCAGCCGCCCTGCTTTTTTTGGAGACTGGCAGGCATTTTCACGCCCCGTCGCCTACAACGGTCCCCGAGACGATACCCCAAACCACCCTCTCTCCGGAAACTGCGCCCACGGAAGAAACCACATTGCCGCCGGCAACCGAACCGGAATTGCCGGTTTTTGCCCCGGAAGACCGGGCGCTGGTGGCGGTGAACAGCCGCTGCAAGTATGATGCGGATGTGCCGGAAATGCTGGCGCAGCCCCTTTCCTGGGATCTGACCGGGGGTGAACCGAAAGTGCTGATTTTTCACTCCCACGCCACCGAAAGTTATCGCAACACGGAAAACTATACCCAATCTGCCCCATACCGCACCTTAAGCGCCGAATATAATATGGTATCTGTAGGCGCCCACTTAAAATCGATTTTGGAGGACGCAGGCATTGGGGTAATACACGATACGACCCTTTATGACCATCCCTCTTACAACGATTCCTACGGCAATGCCCGGCAGGGGGTGCAGGAATTGCTCAACCAATATCCCACGGTGGAACTGGTGCTGGATCTGCACCGGGATTCTCTGCCCGGCAGCAGCGGCGAGGAGGTTGCCCTCCGGGTGGAGACCCCTGACGGCGCATCTTCCCAACTGATGATGGTGGTGGGAACGGATGCCAGCGGCTTAAACCATCCGATGTGGCTGTCGAATCTGTCCCTTGCGGTGAAACTTCACGCCCGTTTGGAGCAAATACAGCCGGGACTTTGTCGCCCCATCAGTTTGCGAAAGGAGCGGTTTAACCAGGATCTCTCCACCGGCGCAATGCTGATCGAGATCGGCGCTGCCGGGAACGACCGGCAGGAAGCGCTGCTGGCGGCAACCTATTTAGGCTACGCCATTATCGACCTTGCCCAGGGGTGTACTACAGCAGATTCTGCCAGTTGATCGCCTGCGCCTCTCCCACCGCCTCCACCTGCCGCGCCGCATAGCGGCAAACTGCAGCAAATTCCACCGGCTCTTTTACAGCGGCATAAACCGCCATTTGGGAGAGCAAACCGTCCACCGTTTCCAGCGGTTGGTGGTCTGCCACAATGGCAACCCCATCCCGGTGGGTCTCCCACAAGGTTTTGGCTTGCTCTGCCAGGGTGATGCCCCGGGACAGATCGCCGGACAAGGCGGCGTCTGCAGCCTGGGTCAAAAGCGACGCTGTGCGGCTGTGACTTGTGTTTGCATGCCAGGCGTTTAACAAACTTGCCCCAAGCAAAAACGCCAGCAGAAATATCCCTACCCAAAGTTTTTTCATTTTTGCGCCTCCTTGGGGAAAAAGACCACCCGGTCAGCGCCATCTACTGTGAGCAGATAGGTGGTGTTCTGGGTGGCTTTGTTTTTGCGAAGGATCTTTTCCAGCCACTTTTCGTCCTTGCCTGCTTTTTTCAGATTATCCCGGATCAGATGCCCGTCGGAGATCACCGTCAGGGGCAAATACTGCGCTTCCTCGGCAGAATAGGGAAAGACGGAAAGATTACCATTGGTCTCCAATATGGCATAGCGGACGGTGGAAATATCCAGCACATCCTTTTCCCGGAGATGCCCGGTCAGTTCATCCAGGGTCACCCGGGTCTTGTTCAGGTTTTCCTGCAAAGGCTTACCGTTTTCCACCAAGATCACCGGCTTGCCGCACAAAACCCGGCGCAGAAGGATGCTGCGCAAAGACAGGCCGGAGAGCACCAACTCGATGCCCAGCACCGTTAAAATGGGAACGACACCGGAGATCAGCGGAATACCCTCATCCTGCATAGGCACAGATGCCAGATCCGCCACCAGAATCGCCACCACAAACTCCGACGGCTCCATCTGTCCGATCTGCCGCTTGCCCATCAGCCGGATGACCAGGATCAGCAGACTATATAAAATGAGTGTTCTTAAAT
>JAZQBF010000234.1:0-4485 GCA_045545615.1 Faecousia sp. | reverse complement strand
TATGGGTCACCATAAGTTAATAAGTTGGTATTGATTGCGATGTGGGTCCACCTGTTCCCATCCCGAACACAGAAGTTAAGCACATCTGCGCCGACAATACTTGGCGGGCGACTGCCCGGGAAGATAGGTAATGCCAACATATTATAGCCTCCACCAAAATTGGTGGAGGTTTTTTAATACTGTGGGTCCACCTGTATCCGGTTGCGGTGCCCTGCAGAAACTTCGCCTGACAAAGCAGGCTTGTCTCTTGCAGACCGCTGCCCACACTGCGTTTGCCCTTGACTCCGCCACTGGCGGCGGGCAAACTCGTGGCCATCTCGAACACAGAAGTTAAGCACATGTACGCCGACAATTCGTCGAAGTGCAAGATACAATGCTATATTTCCCGCAAGCGGCAAATACCGCCAGTATCTTGACTTCTCCTCACCCCGAAAAGCAGGCTTTCCGGGGCCCCCACTATTAGGCGACTGCCTGGGAAGATAGGTAACGCGAACACAAGACCTCCACTAATAAAGTGGGGGTCATTTTTATATAGCAGTAAGCCTCACTACCTAAGTAGTGAGGCTTTTTATAAATCATCATTTTTTCACTTTTCCCGGAAGACCCATCGTTTCTGGGCAATAAATGTGAATAGAAACAGCGCGCACATTACCATACCGTAAATCAGCGCGCGAAGGATCGTCCGCTCTGCGCCGATATGGAAGAGCGTGAAAACGCCGTAGGTAAGTGCCATCTGCGTAATTGCGTTGGGAATTGCAATCATATAATATTTCAGCATGGCTTTTCCGGTAGCAACATTCTTTTGAAACACCAATTTTTTGTTGATAAAGAAATTGCATAGGGAGGAGATCAGACGGGCGATGGCGGTGGGAATCGCTGTCAAAGCAAATCCGGTCAATACACTTTGTAACAGATGGGATGCCAGCGTAAACAATCCTTCATCCAGGACAGCGCTGACCATAGAACTAATGGAATACCGAAAAAAATTCAGCAATAAAGGCTTATAAGTCTGCCAGGATTCCCGCGGGGATGAAATAATACTGCCGACTTTGGACAAAAATGACATAGCAATTCCTTCTTCATGGGTATTTTTTATATTATAACACAATTTCACAGGAAAAGATAGTACTTGCTATAATCGGTTTGACATATATTGGGAGACTTGTTATAATACTTAAGTCCGCAGTAGACAAAATATGATGAAGCGCAAGGTGTGATTTTTATGGATAAACTGATTTTGTTCCAGGGAGATTCCATTACCGACTCTTCCCGCCACAGAGAATTTGATGACGGCAGAGGTCAGGGCTATGCTACGATGGTTTCCGGTGAATTAGGTGCAAATTATCCTTATCAATACCAGTTTTTAAACCGTGGCATCAGCGGAAATCGTAGTGTGGACCTGCTGGCTCGCATTAAGGAAGATATTATCAATCTGAAACCGGATTATTTGAGTATTTTGATCGGCGTGAATGATGTTTGGCACGAACTGGACCGCCAGAATGGTGTGAGCGCAGAGAAGTACGAAGTCATTCTGGATATGATTATTGATGAAGTAAAGACAGCACTGCCAAATATCAAAATTATGCTTTTAGAGCCTTTTGTGCTGCCTGGCAGCGGCACAAGGGAAAATCCCGCCATACCCGGCCGCAATTTTGAACTGTTTGATAAGGAAGTGCGTCTACGTGCGGCTGCCGCCAAACGGATTGCAGATAAATATAGCCTGACTTTTGTGCCTTTGCAGGATGTGTTTACAAAGGCCCAGGCCGATGCGCCTTGCGATAACTACTGGCTGAAAGATGGCGTCCACCCCACTGCTTTTGGTCATACTCTGATTAAGCGGGAATGGATTAAGGCATTTGAAACAATCAGATAAGAAAATCGGGACACGATCGTGTCCCGATTGTTTTATAAGTTTACAGCGTTGACGATGTTTCCGTTTAAGAAACCCTCCACGCTTTGCTTTGTGATGCTGATGATCCGCTGCCGAGCCTCTGTAGGCGCCCACGCCATGTGAGGAGTCAAAATAGCATTGGGAGCGGTAAGCAAGGGATTTAAAGGGGAGATGGGCTCTGCGGAGACCACATCCGCACCGTAGCCGCTGATCTTGCCTGTTCCAAGGGCAAATGCGACAGCATCTTCGTCAATGACACCGCCCCGGGCAGTGTTCAAAAGGATCACGCCGTCTTTCATTTTTTCAATGGTGGCGGCGTTGATGATCTTGTTTGTCTCCGGGGTCATAGGGCAGTGGAGAGAGATAATATCCGACCGGGCAAGCAGTTCGTCCAGAGACACATACTCGGCAAGAGTCTTGCCCTCTTCCCGGATGCTGCGGCTGTAGGCAATGACATGCAAACCAAAGGTTTTGGCAATTTGTGCCACCGTTTGACCGATGCTGCCGAAACCGATGATGCCTAAAGTCTTTCCGGTCAGTTCCATTTGGGGTGTATACCAGAAACAGAAATCCGGGCAATTGCTCCAATCGCCCCGGTGAACAGCCTGGGAGTGGGCACCTACCTGATGACACAGTTCCAAAAGCAACGCAAAAGTAAATTGGGCAACAGAATTTGTACTATAAGCAGGCACATTGCAAACGAGGATGCCCCGTTCCTTTGCCGCTTGGCAATCTACCACATTGTAGCCGGTAGCCAATACGCAGATCAGTTTCAAATTGGGGCAGGCATCCATCAACGCCGCATCGAAATTCGTCTTATTGATCAGTACGATGGGCGCATCACCGATCCGTTCAGCGGCTTGTTCGTAGGGGGTGCGGGGATATACGGTGACATCGCCAAACTGGTTTAAAACATCCCAACTTAAATCACCGGGATTTACTGCGTGACCTTCTAAAATTACGATTTTCATAGGTATACTCCTTGCTTTCTTGTTGAAATTTTGGTAGGATAATAAAAAACTACTGGAGAGAATTATGCGACTTGTTTATGTAGATGAACATATTGTGGTCTGCGAAAAACCGCCCCGGGTGTTATCCACCGATGAGCCGGGTGGCGTACCGGAACTGGTTCGCCGGGAATTGGGCGACGAAAAAGCAGATGTGCGTACAGTCCACCGTCTTGACCGGGTGGTAGGCGGTTTGATGGTTTTGGCACGAAATGCCAAGGGAGCATCGGAACTGTCCCGCCAGATCCGTGAAGATGCATTTCAAAAAGAATACCTTGCTATCGTACACGGATCTCCGGAATATGATATTGGCAAATACTGGGATCTTTTACTGCGAGATAAGGCCCGGAAAATGACAGTTGTTGCGACGGAGGCAGGGAAAGGCGTCCAGCCGGCTTCTCTGCAATATCGTGTTTTGAAACGAAAAGACGGTATGAGCCGTGTCCGTATCAAACTGGAGACCGGTCGAACCCACCAGATCCGAGTGCAGTTTGCTTCTCGTGGAATGCCCTTGGTGGGAGAGCGGAAGTACAGCACATTGGAAGATCCTTGCGAGATCGCCCTGTGGTCCTGCCGGTTGGGATTTACCCATCCTGCCACCGGCGAAAAAATGGAATTTTCCCTGGAACCGCCGGATGTTTATCCCTGGACGGTGTGCTGAAGCAGACAATGCAAAGCATCATAAAATGCTTGGTCTTGTTGGGGTGTTCGTTTGGCTGGTCCTTTGAAACGGCCGCCGGCGGCGCGGTGCTTCCGTGCGGTGTGTCGCTGGAAAAGCAATGCGTCGATATTGTCTTTCGTATATTGCCAACCGTCCTGATGCAGGATAATGGCTTGCTTGGCAAGGCACATAGAGGCAAGTCCATAGTCTTGGGTAATGACAATATCCGCAGGATCTATTCGGTTGACCAAAGCAAAGTCCACACTGTCCGCACCCTTGTCGAAAACCAATGTTTCAGCGCCTTCACGCTGAAAGAAATGGGCGGTGTCGCAGAGAAGCAAACAGTGCGTCCCATAGCAGCGGCACAGTTTAACGGCAATATCCACAACGGGACAGCCGTCTGCATCGATGAGAACTTTCACGATAGCACCTCCAATGCATCTATTATAACAAACACTGAACAAATTGCAATCGCAAAGAGGAGTGGTATTTATGGCAAATTATGATTTCTTTCAGCATAAACAGTGCGAATATTTTCCCTGTCATCAAGGTGCTGACCCGGAAACATTCAGTTGTTTGTTTTGCTATTGTCCGCTTTACCCGTTAGGGGATCAATGCGGAGGAAAGTTTACCTATACGGAAAGCGGTTTCAAAGATTGTTCCGGTTGCCTGCGCCCCCACCGCCGGGAAAACTATGATTCTATTTGCAAGCAAATGGAAAAGGTACTGGAACTGGCGAAAAAGAAATAAGAATATCCCCTCGGCTTAGCCGAGGGGATAAGTGCTTATTTTGCAAAGTCTAAAAGTTTGGCAGCATCCAGTTTGTCAAACTTGGCGATGAAAGATGCCAGTTCGCAAGCGATCTTCTTTGCGCCGCCCACATCGTTGCTTTCGATGTTCAGCGGCAGCAGGGGATCGTGAAGAGA
>JAZQBF010000233.1:0-14399 GCA_045545615.1 Faecousia sp. | reverse complement strand
GATTTCAGCCGGAGGGGTAGTCTCTCCCCCAGTCACCTGCGGTGACAGCCCCCTCGTCAGAGGGGGCCAAATAAGTGCGTCACAAAATTTGAAACACCTCGACAAACCGGAATTTGATAAATATAACCGCCTGCGTAGCATTTACGCAGGCGGCTTTCCTTATTTTTCCATCTCTTTTTTTCTTTTGGCGCTGTCACAACTGACTGTATGGGGGCAACTGTAATAGCCGCAGTCCACGTCTGTTACAGACCCGTCCTCGGCGATCACTTCCACCATACGGCTGTCATCCAAACACCGGCAGTAGCCGGAGAAAAACAGTTCTTGCTCCATATCAGTCTTCCTCCACGATGCACCAGCCAAGGCTGTGGATCACTCTGCGATCCATTTTGTGCCCCATGATCACATCACCGCCGGGGATCTCCCAATCCCCGCCGCTGTTGTTTACATACACCCGTAAATGGGACCGGCTGAAACCGATGCATCCGCCGTCATAGCGGAAAAACCGCAAACTGCCGCTGCCCAGTTGGGGATAGTCTTTTCGCAAATTGCCCAGCATACGAAAATGCCCCAGCATTTCCATATCCGCCTTGCCCCAGGGATAAGTGCGGCGGTTAAAGGGGTCTTTGCCCCCCTCCATCATCACCTCGTCGCCATAGTAAATACTGGGACAGCCGGGAAGGGTATACTGCAAGAAGGTCGCCATCATCAGTCTTTGTCTTGCCAGTTCCCGCTGCTCCGGGGAAAGTTTCCGCCGGGCAAGTTCTTCCCGTGGGCCGTCGTAGTCATCCACCAGAGCCGTCAAAATACGAGGCGTATCGTGACTGCCCAAAAGGTTCATGCAGCAACTAAGCACCTGCGCCGGGTAGTTTTCTCCAATGGTCCGGACGATCCGGCGGAATTCACTTCCATCGTCCTCACCCCGGACAAAGCGCAAAATGGCTTTCCGGAAAGGATAGTTCATCACACTGTCCAGCGTGCCGTCCACAAAGTACCGGCGGCGCACATCGTAGGCGATCTTGTTGGAGGCATCCTCCCACACTTCTCCCATCACCAGGGCATCGGACTTTATCTCCCGCACGCGTTTTTTCAATGCCGCCATAAATTCGTTAGGCAGTTCGTCCGCCACATCCAACCGGAAACCGTCCGCGCCCAAAGAAAGCCAATGGGCGACCACCGAATCTTTCCCGGTGATGATATATTCCATAAACGCCGGGTCTAACTTGTTCACCGTAGGCAAGGTGTCAAACCCCCACCAACTGTTGTATTCTTCCGGATAATCGTGGAAAGTGTACCAACTGTAATAGGGAGAATCCTTACGGCAGTACGCGCCCTTGCCGCCGAAATTGCCCTTCTTGTCAAAATACAGGCTATCAGAGCCGGTGTGCGAGAACACAGCGTCCAAAACCACCCGGATGCCCCGCTTATGGGCAGCCTCGCACATTTCCCTAAAATCTTCTACCGTGCCCAGCATCGGGTCGGGGGTCTTGTAGTCGCCAGTGTCATACCGATGGGAGGAAAAACTCTTGCTGATGGGGTTCAGGTACAGAATCCCCACACCCAGGGATGCAAGATAGTCCATCTTTTCCGTAATGCCCCGGAAATTGCCGCCATAGAAATCGTTGTTCAGCACTTCTCCTTCCGCCGTGGGCTGCCAGGAGACTTCTTCGTCCCAGTTTTCGTGGACGGTATAGGGCTGTAGTTTGCCGGCCAAGTCGCATTCGCCCTTTTTGGCAAACCGGTCGGGAAACACCTGGTAAATGATCGCGCCTTTTGCCCAGTCCGGGGTCACGAAATCTGTCGGTACACAACTGACCTGCCACAGATCTCCCGCTTCCATATTGGTGTCATCCCCCTGCTTATACAGACGGAATGTACCGGTGTTGCCGGTGATGCGGAAGTAGTAAAAGTAAAGACCCACCCGGTCAAAAGAGAAGTTTAGCGTCCAAACATCATAATCCCCTCTGTGCTTCTCAAAAACCAAAGGCAGGCACATTTCTTCCTTGTCCTCTTCCCGCAAAAAAACGCACTGTACCGCGCTGGTCTGCACAGCGGCAGGAATGTGGATATGCAGTTCGCAGGGTTGCTTGGGGGTCAGCGAGCCAAAGGGGCGCTTGTATTCTTTTTTCTTGGAATCAAATAAAATACGCATAACAAACTCCATATCCATAATAATGATTTATCGCTCTGTTGCTTTACAGTCGCACGTTTCGCCTCCCCTTGTCAGGGGAGGTGGCCAAAATCTTTGATTTCGGTCGGAGAGGTAGTCTCTCCCCCAGTCAGCCTATTCGGCTGACAGCCCCCTCGGCAGAGGGGGCCATAGAGATGCACTCGTTGATCAGCACAGAACGATAAAATGAAATTTATATACGATCAAATACCCAGCAGCCAGCCGGCAAAGAGAAAATACACCAAAAGGGACAATGCGTCCACAATGGTGGTAAGGAACGGACTTGCCATAACCGCCGGGTCAAAGCCCAGTTTCTTCGCCGCAACGGGCAAAACAGCGCCGGTGAGTTTTGCCAAAAACACCGTGGCAAACAGCGCAAAGCACACCACCGCGTCGATCATCAGGGTAATGTCCTCATTGCCCAAAAGCACTTTGTCTACCAGCCAAATTTTTCCAAAACAGACCACACTCAGCACCGCGCCGCAGATAATCGCCGTGCCGATCTCTTTCCAGATGATCCGGGGCAGGTCTTTGGCGTCCAGTTCGCCCAGACTTAAGGCGCGGATCACCGTAACGGAAGACTGAGAGCCGGAGTTACCGCCGGTACCCATCAGCATGGGGATAAAGGCTGTCAGCGCCACCTGGGCAGCCAGCGCGCTTTCAAAAGCGGTGATGATCATACCGGTAAAAGTCGCCGATACCATCAGAAGTAGCAGCCAGGGGATGCGGTTTTTAAACAGTTCCCACACAGAACTTTTCAGGTATGTCTTTTCAGACGGCAACATACCGCCCATGATCTCCATATCCTCGGTGGCCTCTTCTTCGATAACGTCCATGGCGTCGTCGAAGGTAACGATACCCACCAGCCGGTTTTCTGTGTCCACCACCGGCAATGCCAAAAAGTCATACTTGGAGAACATACGGGCGACCTCTTCCCGGTCTTCCATGGTGGTAACGGAGATGATATTCTCCTCCATCAGATCGCTAATGAGCATATCATCATCTTCTGCCAGAAGCAGTTCTTTCACCGTCACAAGACCGATAAGTTTCCGGTCTTTGGTCACATAGCAGGTGTAGATGGTCTCCTTGTCCACGCCCTGCCGACGGATCCGCAGGATGCTCTCCCCTACGGTCATCTGAGGACGCAGCGCCACATACTCCGTGGTCATAATGGAGCCGGCGGAGTTTTCCGGATACCGGAGCAACTGGTTCACCGTCCGGCGCATTTCAGGACTTGCGTGGCGCAAAATACGCTTGACCACATTGGCAGGCATTTCTTCCACCAGGTCCGCCGCATCGTCCATATACAGTTCGTCCAAAATTTCTTTCAATTCGTTGTCGGAAAAGCCACGGATGAGCAATTCCTGGGCATCCGGTTCCATTTCCACAAATGTTTCTGCCGCCATTTCCTTGGGCAGCAGGCGGAACAGCAGAGGCAGTTTGTCCTCTTCCAGTTCCGAAAAAACCGCGGCAATGTCTGCCGGGTTCATTGTTACAAGAATGTCCCGCAGCGTTGCGTACTTCTTGTTTTCCAGCATTTGCATAATCGTGCCCTGCACGATCTCAAAGCGTTCTGCCATGGTGTTTCCTCCTTCGTTCTCAGGGTATTATCCCCGGATTTTGTGAGGCAAACACACCGAGAGTTTGATCACCGCAGCCACTGCTGCAGCAGATTACTTCGACCCGGTATATTGCCACTACTGCCAGCGTCCACGGTATTCCCTCCTTTAAGTTCATTTTCTTACAACGCGCAGATAAAATTATTGTATTCCTTTCCGGAAAAATTGTCAAGTGCGCGCCGGTGGAAAGGTTGTAGAAAAATATAGGCTTTTGCCAAAATAATAATGTAGACAAATTCCCGAAAAGATGTATAATAATTGTGTCAATTAATTTTGGAGTGTGATTCTATGAAACTGATCATCAAAAACGACTACGCAGAAGTCAGCAACTGGGTCGCGCAGCACATTGCCGACGCCATCAACAATCATAAGGAAGACCGTCCCTTCGTGCTGGGTCTGCCTACCGGTTCTTCCCCTCTGGGCACTTATAAAAAACTCATTGAGATGAACAAGGCAGGCAAGGTAAGTTTCAAAAATGTTGTGACCTTCAATATGGACGAATATGTGGGTCTGCCCCGGGAGCACGACCAGAGTTACTGGTACTTTATGCACGATAATTTCTTCAACCACATCGACATCCCCGCAGAGAACATCAATATCTTAAACGGTATGGCTGAAGATCTGGAAGCGGAGTGCGCCCGCTACGAAGAGAAGATCGCCTCCTACGGCGGCATCGACCTGTTCCTGGGCGGCAGCGGCGTAGACGGCCACATTGCTTTCAACGAGCCTTTCACCTCCCTTGTTTCCCGCCCCGGCGTCCGGGCGCTGACCGAGGATACCCTCATCGTCAACTCCCGTTTCTTCGATAACGACCCCAACAAGGTGCCCAAGACCGCCCTGTCTGTTGGTGTTGGCACTGTGTGCGATTCCAAGCAGGTTCTGCTGATCATCAACGGTCACGCCAAGGCCCGGGCTCTGCGTCACTGCGTAGAAGGCGGCGTGGGCCACGCCTGGACCATCAGCGCTCTGCAACTCCACCCCGATGGAATCGTGGCTTGCGACGAGGCCGCCTGCGGCGAACTGAAAGTGGATACCTACAAATACTTCAAGGAAATCTACAAAAACGAAAAATAAGAAAATTCCCGCTGCTATTTTGCAGCGGGAAATTTTTTGTAATGGGCAATGGGTTGTGCGCCTGCGAGAAGATTTTTTGGTGCATTTATTGCAATGTATCTATGCATTTTTTGTTATTAACATATCAGTTCATATCCTATATAATATGTCTGTCCCCATAAGGCAACGCTTAAAAACGGAAACAAATCGTTTTTCTGAACGCTTTGTTTCCTTTTCTTTCAGCCGTCTATTTCCTTTTGCACGAAAAGGAAATCGCCCAAGGCGAAAATGCTGTTTTTCTTGGAATCGCAATGTATTTTTCTTGCAAAAAAGGCTGCGTTTTCATTGACGGAACTGGATAATTATGTTATCATAAATATAAGTATGCAAACACAAAACTGCCAAATTGCAAGGAGGAATTTGCCATGAGCAAGATTCTGGAAGAAAACGCCCAGTGGATCAATGAAACCTGGGAAAAAATCGACAAAAAATTGAGCAAAGTCTGCATCAAAAGCCGGGACAAGATCCCCTACACCACCGTGGACGGCGTGCACAACGATATGAGTGTGGGAAAAAAGGTCTCCGCCTGGACCAACGGTTTCTGGGGCGGTATGATGTGGCTGATGTACTTAGGCACCGGCAACGAAGAATATAAGAAAACCGCCATCCGGTCAGAAGAACTGCTGGACAAAGCCCTGGAGAATTATAAAGTTCTGCACCACGATGTGGGCTTTATGTGGATCCCCACCAGCGTTGCCAACTACCGCATCACCGGCAACGAGGCAGCCTGCAACAAGGCGCTCTACCTCGCCAGCACGCTGTTTGCCCGCTACAATATCGACGGCAGATATATCCGCGCCTGGAACGACTGGAGCGGCAGCCCCTTCGACCTGGACAAAGGACGCACCATCATCGACTGTATGCTGAATATCCCGTTGCTCTACTGGGCATCCCGGGAAGTTAAGGACGAGCGGTTTAAGCGGGTGGCAATGGCACACGCCGACACTACCCTGCGGGACCATGTCCGCTCTGATGGCAGTGTGCAGCATCAAGTGATCCACGATCTGAAAACCGGTCAGAAGATCAAGATCGGTGATTTCCCCGGTCAGGGTTATGCGGAGGATTCCTCCTGGAGCCGCGGCGTTTCCTGGGCAGTTTACGGCTTCGTGCTGTCCTACATCCACACCGGCGAGCAGCGCTACCTGGATACCGCTATCAAGGCAGCCGACCACTTCATCCGGGAAGTGAAGAAGCAGAACTACCTGCCGGTGGTGGACTTCTACGCCCCCGCAGAGCCTGTTTATTACGACTCCACCGCCGGTATGATCACCGCCTGCGGTCTGATTGAGATCGCCAAGGCTTTGGGCGGCGAACAGGGCGAATACTACTTGGGCGAAGCCCTAAAGATCCTGCAGGCCTGCGAGCAGGCATTTGCCGATTACACTGACCAGCAGGATGCGCTGGTACTGAAAGGCACCGAGTTCTACCCCCGTGAAGAGCGCTTCCTCAACGGTCTGGAAATTCCCATCATCTACGGCGACTTCTACTTTGTAGAGGCAATGCTGAAACTGAAGGGCAACGATTTCTTGATTTGGTAAAATAAGTAATAAGGAGAAAATTACTATGGATATTCGCTATTCATGCAACCAGCGCGATTTTAAGCGCTACACCACCGAGGAGACCCGCAACGAGTTCCTCATCGAAAATCTGTATGTAGAAAACGAAGTGACCGCCGTTTACAGCCATGTGGACCGTATGGTCACCCTGGGCTGTATGCCCACCACCGAAGTGGTCAGCATCGACAAGGGCATCGACATCTGGGCGAATTTTGGCACCCACTATTTCCTGGAGCGCCGGGAGATCGGCATTTTCAACATCGGCGGCGCCGGCTCTATCACCGCTGACGGTGTGAAGTACGAACTGAATTACAAAGACTGTCTGTACATCACCCAGGGCACTAAGGAAGTGCTGTTCGCATCCAACGATGCTGCTAACCCCGCCAAGTTCTATATGGTCAGCGCACCTGCCCACCGGGCTTACGAGACCCGTCTTTTGAAGATCGAAGACGCCGCAAAGCGTCCTCTGGGCGCGCTGGAGACCAGTAACAAGCGTGTCATCAACCAATTCATCCACCCGGATGTTCTGCCCACCTGCCAATTGAGCATGGGTATGACCGTTCTGGAGCCCGGCAGTGTTTGGAATACCATGCCCGCCCACACCCACGAGCGCCGTATGGAAGTGTATATGTACTTTGAAGTTCCCGAAAACAATGTTGTGTTCCATATGATGGGCGAAGGCAACGAGACCCGTCACATCGTTATGCAAAACGAGCAGGCTGTTATCAGCCCCTCCTGGTCTATCCACGCCGGCGCAGGCACCAGCAACTACACCTTCATCTGGGCAATGGGTGGCGAAAACCAGGCATTCGACGATATGGACAACATCGCAACCACCGATCTTCGGTAATATTAAGGAGGATACAGATATGTCTCAGTACACAAACTTTTCCCTGGCCGGTAAGGTCGCTCTGATCACCGGCGCATCCTACGGCATCGGCTTCGCCATTGCTTCCGCTTACGCAGAGGCAGGCGCTACCATCTGCTTTAACGACATCAACCAGGAACTGGTCAACAAAGGTCTGGCAGCCTACGAAGAAAAGGGCATCAAGGCCCACGGCTATGTCTGCGACGTTACCGACGAAGACGCTGTCAACGCACTGGTCGCTCAGATCGAGAAGGAAGTGGGCACCATCGACATCCTGGTGAACAACGCCGGTATCATCCGCCGCATTCCCATGCACGAGATGGCAGCCGCTGATTTCCGCAAGGTCATCGATGTGGACCTGAACGCGCCCTTCATCGTGTCCAAGGCTGTCATCCCCGGTATGATCAAGAAGAACGCCGGTAAGATCATCAACATCTGCTCCATGATGAGCGAACTGGGTCGTGAGACCGTTTCCGCATACGCCGCCGCCAAGGGTGGTCTGAAGATGCTGACCCGGAACATCTGCTCCGAGTACGGCCAGTACAACATCCAGTGCAACGGCTTGGGACCCGGCTATATCGAGACTCCCCAGACCGCGCCCCTCCGGGAGCCCCAGGCTGACGGCAGCAAGCACCCCTTCGACCAGTTCATCTGCGCCAAGACTCCGGCTAACCGCTGGCTGAAGCCCGAGGAACTGACCGGCCCTGCGGTGTTCCTGGCTTCCGAGGCATCCAACGCCGTCAACGGCCACATTCTGTATGTGGACGGCGGCATCCTTGCCTACATCGGCAAACAACCCTAACATAACCCAACCGCCGGTCAAGTTCTTTGATCGGCGGTTCTCAAAGGCACAATCTAAAAGTGTCATTGCGAAGCCAACATCATCGGGGACCCCACAAAGCCTGCTTTGTGGGGAAAAGGAGATGCCAAGATGCTGGTGGAATTTCCTGCTCGCAGGAAATGGAACATTGCATCTTGTGCTTCGACGATGTGGCAATCCGTTTCCTTCATTCTGCATTATTGAAATATAAGGAGTTTATTATGATCACTTTAACTTTACAAGTCCTGAATGCCGCCGGCGAGATCAAAGCAGAGCGCTGCGGCGAAGACCGGGCAGAACTGTGCTATCTGGAAGAATACCAGGAAGGCGACCAGATCGTTCTGACTGCTTCCCAGTACCCTGTTCACCTCTACGCGCAAGTAGATGATGTTCTTCGTGGCTGCCTGTGCTATCTGACCAGGGACTTGACCTACACCGTTCCTTTCGGCGAGAGAACTACCGTCTATTCCAAGAGAGCCTTTACCGGTGTGCGCCACTTCCTCTTTGCCAGAGTAGCGGAAAAATTCGAACTGGAAAACTACCGCAACCTTGCCCTGAATGTGAACGACCAGCATAGAATCGAGGGTTGCTATCCCCACGCCGACGCCAATGTGGAGACCCGCGGCGAGGCTGTGTTTGAAGCCAAGAATGCCATCGACGGCTGCTATGGCAACTACAGCCACGGCACCTGGCCCTTTGCCTCCTGGGGCATCAACCGGGATCCCAACGCTTGCATGAAACTGGACTTCGGCAGAACCGTGGAGATCGACCGGCTGGGCATCTGCCTCCGGGCAGACTTCCCCCACGATTCCTACTGGACAGAGGGTACTGTCACCTTCTCCGACGGCAGTGTAGAAGTGCTGCATTTTGAAAAGACCAACCGCACCCAGTACTTCTCCATGGAAAAGCGGCAGATCCGGTGGCTCACCTTTGACAAACTGATCAAGGCAGAGGACGAATCTCCCTTCCCCGCCCTGACCCAAATAGAAGTCTGGGGCAACGACTTATAAGTAAAAAACAGGGATGCTGCTGCATCCCGGTTTTTATTAAAGTGTATCTTCCTGTCCACGGTAGACTACAAATTTGCAGAACAAAAATTCCAGCACAAAGTTTAAAAGCATCGTACCAATGAGAATGATAAAATCATTGACACCCAACGCCTCTATCCGGTCACCCAGCCAGGTGGACAGCGGCGTAAATACTAAGTAAAAGCCAAAGACCTTCGCCATTGCCACCGGTACATTGGCGGCAGACTTAAAGGTGTAGCGGCGATTCAATGTAAAGTTCCACAAAATGGACAGCACCAAAGACACCAGATAGGGGATCCAGTAGTCCTGGATAAACAGTTCCATAATGGCAAAAGAACCCACCTGGATCACACCGGCAGAGATGGAAAAGAGGGTAAATTTTATGACCTGCCATAACTCTTTTTTGTCTTTCATTTTATATTTCCACCTTTTTTAAAAAATGCCACCACTACGGCACCTGGGCCTGCGTGGGTGCCGATGACACTGCCTACAGTGGTGTAACGCACCTGGGGCAAATTGCCCTCCCAGATGTGCCGACTATCTTCGATATACTTTAGCAGCAACGCATTGGAAATACCGCTGTAACCCAGCAGCACCGGCTTTTCAAAATCGATACCCCCGGCTTTTTCGATCTCCTGCACCAATAGATTATTGCCCATTTTCGAGCCACGGGCTTTGCCCAGCATTTTAATGTCCCCACCGCTTACCGAAAGCACCGGCTTGATATTCAGCACGCCGCCGGCAAAAGCCAGTGTCTTGGAAACCCGGCCGCCTTTTTTCAGATACTCCAAAGTATCCACCAGCGCCACGATCTTAATTTTCTTTTTTTCTTCTTCCAGCACACGGGCAATTTCTTCCGCTGCCATACCCGCATCCACCATCCGGAACGCCAGTTCCACCAAAATGCCACTGCCCATGGCAGCGGTTTCGCTGTCTACCACGAAAATATTTTCGTACTCTGCCGCGGCGATCATAGCGCTTTGGTAAGTGCCGGAAAACTGGGATGCCAATGTGATCACCACAGCGCTCTGCCCCGCCTGCTTCGCCTTTTCAAATTCCTGCATAAAGGCATCGGGGGTCGCCTGGCTGGTGGTGGGCAGCACATCGCTCTTCACTAATTTTTCGTAAAATGTCTTATGGTCGATGGTCACGCCGTCGATATATTCTTCTGCGCCAAAATGCACCGTCAGCGGGACGGTATGCACCTTTTCTTTGTATTCCGGCATCAGATCTGCCGTGGAATCCACAATAATTCTGGTTTTCATTTATTCTCCTTTTCCGGAAACTCTGTCCAGGCTGTCGCTGATAATGGCAAGACTCCGGTAAAAATCCAGCCGCTCCTGCTCTGTAAGACCACCGCTGATCTCCGCTAAAACCTTTTCGATCTTTCCGGCGATCCGCTGCCCTGCCTCGACTCCCTTTTCTGTGAGGTTTAAGGGGCTTTTATAGCGCTTTGCCTGCTGGCATTCCAAATAGCCGTTATTTTCCAAATAATCCAGCGCACGGGACACCGTGGCTTTGTCTTCTTCACACCGCTCGCACAGTTCTGTGGCGGTAAGCCCTTCCCGGGAATAGAGATAGTATAAGCAGGAAATATGGGCGCTACGCAGATCATACGCTGCCATTTCCTGGTTTTTGATCTTGCGAATATTCCGGCTGATCCGGTTGATCAGCACCGTAAATGTCTCAAATCTGCCTTCCATTCTGTTTCCTGCCCTCCCGTTCTTGCTGCCGGTATTTCCTGCCGACTGCATCAAGTTGTTGAAGTTTCAACAACTGTATTATAAACAAAACTTGTTGAAATGTCAACATCTTTTGCCTAAAAAATACCAATCTTTAAATGTTCCTTAAGACTTCCTTAAGTGCGTTGACTTTCTCTTTCGGGGGGAATAAAATACCTTTAGAATAAAGAAAGAAGGCGCAAAATATGTACATTGCCATGTTTAATGGCTGGTATTTTTTCTGGCTGATCCTCTGTGCCGGCGTGACAGCAGGACTTTATTATTTACTGCGAAACAAGAGCACTTTCACCCAAAAGGCAGTGCTGTTTGGTCTGCTGGCGCTGGGTCTTTTGCTCCATTTTTTGAAAGTTTACATCCCGCCCTACTCCGTGGACGAAGCCCGGATGCTCCGGGACAGTTGGTTCGTGAACATCTGCGGCGCGAATATCGCCCTGTTCCCTTTTCTGTTCTTCTCCAAAAATGACCGGGTGAAGGACTATATGTTCTACATCGGCGTTCTCAGCGGTCTGATCGCGCTGTTCTATCCCCAAGAGCCCATCGCCAAGGCGGACCAAGCCGCAGAGCAACTGGACATCCTCCGGTTTTACTACCACCATTGGATGGTAATGGCAGTGCCGCTGCTGATGGTGCTGCTGGGTCATCACAAACTCTCCTGCAAGCGGATCTTAAGCGCCCCCACCGGACTTTTGCTTTTGATGCTGTTTATTATGCTCAACCAGGTGTTCCAGTGGGAACTGGGGTATTTCACCTTGTGGAACGAAGATGATTTCCTTGCCATCCACTTTAAAAACACCTCTTATATCTGGGGTCCCGGCGAAAATGACGCCATTGGCAATTTCTTCGCCATCTTCACCCCCAAGATCTTCAAGACCGTGCCGGTGGGCGAATTTGCCGGGCAGGCAAAATACTGGCCCTGGTTCTGGATGATCGTGCCGGTGTATGTGCTGGTCACCCCGCTGTCTTTCCTGCTCAGTTTGATCTTTGACGGAAAGTCCTTAAAGCGGAAAAACAAAATTCCCGTCGCCGCCCAAGGCGCGCAGGAAAAATAATAACCGCCCCCAGGCGGTTTGAAACACACCCCAGGCTGGTTTCTGCGAGGAATTTTCCAGCCTGGGGTTTTATTTTATGATTCCCAATAGGTAAATGCCTCCCAGGGGATGCGAACTTCCGCCCCCTTGGTGAGGATCTCATCGATATGCAACAGCAGAGGGAAATCCGCTGCGCGCAGTTCGCCCCGGTCAATTGCCTTGCGCACCGCCCGTGCCACCCGCTCTGCTACCACCAGCGACTCCAGGGTAACGCCCCGGAGTTCTTTTTTTGCCGCCTCAAGGGAAAGACCCTTGCCCAGCAAAATGCCGATCAAACGGGTGCGACCGCCGTACACGGTGACATACAGATCCCCCACGCCCACGCAGAGATTGTTCAGCGTATCGGCATTTTGGAACTTCAGCAACCGGCTCATTTCCTTGGTCGCCTGCCCAAACACCGCCGCCTGGGAATTGTAGTGCAGGGTATCATCCCCAAATGTCTTTTGATTGAGACCGATGGTCAGCGCCACGCCCAAAGCATAGCCGTTTTTCAGCGCCACGGCGCTTTCGATGCCGGTAATATCTCCGGTGATGCTCACATGGTAATAGTCCGTTTCCATAGCGCTTTTCAAAAATTTCAGCACTTCCATATCTTCGCCGCAGAAACTCACATGGGACTGGTCGTGGGCAACCAATTCATAACTGGTGCACGGACCGCCGATGGCATTCAGCGGGATCTGCTTTCCCATCTCATGCAATCTGCCGCGCCAATAGTCCGGGTATGTGATCAGCCGCCCCTCCGGCGTATCTATCAATCCCTTTGTCACCGTGAGCAGGGGCGTTCCCTCCTTCATCGCAGGCAGAACCTTGTCCCCAAACCATTCCACGCCGAAACTGCTGACGCCGCCGATAACAAAATCCGCGTCTTCCAATGCTTCGTCAAGGGATTCGATCTGATAGTATTTTACCCCCGCCGGGAAAGGTCTCTCAAATTTGGGGTGCTGATTTGTGGCAATGCAGGCATCAATGATCTCCCGGTCAAGATGGGTGCCCACAAGTCGCACTTCATTGCCATTTTCTCTTGCGGGAAATGCCAGGGCGCTGCCCATCATTCCCGAACCAACGATCGTAATTACTGCCATAATAGTGTCCCCTTACTGTTTCAATAAATTTTTCTCACCTAAAAACCTCAAACCCGGCAAAGGCAAAGGGCGCAATATCTGACAGATAGACCTTATCCTTTTCCATTTTGCCGTTGCAATTTATAAAGCGAATGTCCCGGAAAGTCCCTTCCAATGCCACCACCGGCTCTATTGCCGTATCGGCAAAGAAATTCCACAGGCCCACCGCCATTGCTTTTTCGTCTTTCTTACACTGCACATAAAGCGACGGGTGTCCATAAATATATGCCGGCAGTTTCTCCCCGGATAACCACGGGATATTTTGCGCAATTTGATAGCCTCTTTCATAGTGCTTCAGCATTGCAGAATATTTCTGTGACACACGGATATTAAACACCAAAAACTTATTTCCGTCCGCATTTTCATACCGATAGGACACCGGAACAATGCCGCCCGCTGTTTCCACGCAACTTAAGATCTCGGCATTATCTTTTACCGTAATATCAAACACCGTTGCGCCGCTGATCATAATATGATTGCCGCTATGTAAAAAATGCTCTTCCCTGGGCCGGTGCAAAGGGTCTCCGATTTTGTCAATGCCCACATCCACGCCTCTGTCCATAAGGATCTCGGCAGCGGCAATGTCCAATACCAAGCCTTTTTTCATTGCGTCTGAAGGCAGCGATCTTGCGTTTTCGCCAAAGACGATTCCGCAAACGCCCTCTCCTTCATAAACACTGGGGATGCCGTTGTGGGACAAGACCTTTGCCCCGTTGGAAAACAAGCCGCTCTGGATATCTGTTTCCCGGTTTACTTTCGTTGGGATCTCCATATCCGCAACTTTTTTCATAAACTCGTACACCCGCACACCGCAACTGCGCTTCTCTCCAAAAGCCTCATCAATTGCCTTATATAAGGGTATGTTTCGCTGGTGAAAACGGGTGTAACCCGTTTCATAATCCCCATTGGATGTATAATCCAACGCGTATTTCAGTATGCCGTCGGTACATCCGGCGGCACGAATGGCTGTGTCAAACCCTTCCAGGAAACTTGCCGGGCAATGGATGCGGGGTCTCGGAAACACATCTCCCTCTGCCATAATTTCCAGATCCGGTCTTTTCGTCCACGCACTTTCCATTCTTTCCAGTTCTACAACATCTTGCAGACTGTTGCCCCAACTATGTTCCACAGCCCAATAAGGCGCGCCGATCAGTCGTGTAAAAGGCTTTGTATTTCCCGCAAGGATCTTGGCAATTTCATACGCGTCCGTACCGTCTATATCCCAAGAGGATATGCAGGCGCAAGCGCCTACCCGGATTTGGGGATCTACTTGATCC
>JAZQBF010000232.1:0-1569 GCA_045545615.1 Faecousia sp. | reverse complement strand
CAATCGCACCGAGAAGGTGATTTCAAAAGTTCACGAAAGAATTTCTTTTTCGCAGTTGTACCGCCGTACCGGCTGTCAGTTCCAGCCCTTCAACACCATTTACCAGTTATACGCCGATAAAGAATCCGGCAGGCTGGAGTGTGCGACAGATATGCTGATGATGCCGGAATACCTGATGTGGAAACTCTGCGGCGTCAAGGCCCGGGAATATACCAACGCCACCACGATGGGTATGGTGAATGCCCAGACGGGGGGCTTGGATATGAAAATCGCAGAAACTTTGGGCTATCCAAAGACGCTGTTCCCTGAATTGCAAAAACCGGGTACGGTAATCGGTACTTACAAAGGGATTCGGGTGGTGCTGTGTGCGACCCATGATACCGGTTCTGCGGTAGAAGGACTCCCAATGGAGGGAAATTACCCGTATATCTCCTCCGGAACCTGGTCTTTGTTGGGAGTAAAAACCCCTAAGCCTATCACAGATGACGCAAGCCAAAAAGCAAACTACTCCAATGAGGGTGGCGTTGGGTATAACCGTTATCAGAAAAACATTATGGGTATGTGGCTGGTAAACGAGTTGCAGCGGGAACTTTGCCCGGAAATGCAATTTTCGCAGATCGTAGAACTGGCAGAGAGAAGCACTTGCACCGCAATCGTGGATGCCAATGCACCGGAATTTCTTGCACCCAAGAGTATGAAGGCTGTTTTTGATCAAGCAACAAACTTTTCTCTGCATACAGTTGGAGATTACTTTTGCTGTGCTTATAGGTCTCTGGCGGTGAGTTATCAGCAGGCAATTGCAGAATTGGAGCGCAACACCGGCAGCACCTATGATAAACTCTACATAGTAGGCGGTGGCGCTAAGAATACATTTCTTAACCGTCTGACAGAAGAAACTACCGGCAAGCAAGTGGTTGCTTTGCCCATTGAGGCCACTGCGCTGGGAAATTTGAAGATCCAAATGGAGGTAAACTGATATGTCCTACATAGAAGCAAAAGCCAAATATGCGGCACTGGGAATCGATACCGATGCCGCGATTGAAAAACTTAAGAATGTTCCCGTATCCTTGCACTGCTGGCAGGGCGACGATGTCCGCGGTTTTGATACCGACCCAACGAAACCTCTCACCGGCGGCATTCAGACCACCGGCAATTACCTGGGTCGTGCCCGCACACCGGAAGAACTGATGGCAGATTTAGATATGGTCTTAAAATTGTGCCCCGGTACGAAGAAGATGAACCTTCACGCAAGTTATGCAATTTTTGAGGATGGCGACTGGGCAGACCGGGACAAGTTGGAACCCCGCCACTACCAAAAGTGGGTGGACTTTTGCAAGGAACGGGGCTTAGGCTGCGATTTTAATCCCACTTTCTTCTCCCACCCGAAAGCCAACGGCCTGACTCTGTCCTCGTCCGATCCCGAGATCCGCAAGTTTTGGATCGACCACGGCAAGGCGTGTATCCGCATTTCCAATTATCTGGCGGAGCAGTTGGGGAAGCCCTGCGTTATGAATATCTGGACCGGCGACGGCTTTAAGGATATTCCTGCCGACCGTATGGGACCCAGAG
>JAZQBF010000231.1:0-18614 GCA_045545615.1 Faecousia sp. | reverse complement strand
TGCGCCAGGTGCGTATTGACCATTTGAAGGATCTGCTCACAAAGATCAGCGATCCTGTAACGCTGGCAGATGAGCCTGTTATTACAGAGGCAATGGAGATCTACGAGTGGATGTATATGGATGAGCGTGAGCAGGTGGACTATGTGACCCTCAACGCTGCCAACAAGTCGCTGCAGAAACTGCAGAAGGAAGCTGCGGCGGAAGTGGATGTGTTGATCACCGCCATTGGCAACAGCGTCAGTTATGCTTCCGGTAAGGCCATTAAGGCAGCCCGGGCAGCATATGATGCCTTGACACCCGGCTCTAAAAAGTATGTTTCTATGATCGCTATTCTGGAAGAGGCAGAGTCCATCTACAACAGTATGTTCCCCATTTGGGCAATTATCGTGATCGCGGTAGTTGTGGTAGGCGGCGGCGCTGCAGCAGCAGTGGTGGTTCTGAAAAAACGCAAAGGAAAGAAACCTATTGCAAAGGAAACACCCGCCGAAACCCAGGAATGATCCGGATAAACCCATAGTACCTTAAATATGTCCCCGGCAGAACTTTGGTTCTGCCGGGGATTTTTGCTTTTTTCGAAAAATTAAGAAAAATAACTGTATTTTTAATAAGACTTTTCTGAAAATATTTGATAAGATATAAAAAATGTTACATATTCATTATTTTAGAAAACAATATCTTAAGTTTTATCTCTGTTTATAAGTTATAATGAAAATGAGGTATGCGGCAAAAAGTAAAACGATTCAATTTATTTTTTGGCGTTTCTGCGCATTTTCGTTGACACAGATATGGGTATTGTGCTAAAATTATCGTGTAATATTGTGCGAAGGTCTATCCATATTTCATAAACGGAGATATGGGAAACCTTTGCGATATTTGTGTTTCTGAAAAACGCAAGGATCTGTAAGAGTTTGCCTTTTGTGCATACAATGGGCGATTGAGGAGGAGAAATATGAAGAACATGAAACGTATGATCGCTATGGTCTTGGTGCTGTGTTCTGTTATGTCTTTCGTTCCTTCTATGGCGATTGCTGTAGGGGATGGAAGCGGCGGCGCAGACCCGGTCACTGTCACTTACGACTTTGAACTGGAAAAGACCACACTGACCACCACTTCCGGCGGCAGTTTTGCCAACAACAACTTGCCGGGTGCAGCAGTTTCTGGAGCAATTGCCGGCTATTATGATTCCGGCGAACTGAACTGGAAGTACGATTCCAACAACCACCAGTCCTTCAAAACGGACAGCACCACTGTCAGCGAAATGATGTATTTCGGTGGCAACGGCAGCGGCAACGCCTGGAAAGGCTTGCGCGTTGGCGTGAAAGTTACCGGTGGTTCTAACGGTCAGTATCCCATCGGTCACTGGATGGCTTTGAATATCAAAGTCCCCACAGCCGGTAAGTACGATCTGACTCTCAACCACCAACTCCGCGCCGACGGTACTACCGCAGGCAAAGTCTACCTGTTAGAGGGCACTTATGCAGACACCGCTGCTATCGAGGCGGCTATGACTGCGTCCAATCTGCAGGCAACTGTGGACTTTAGCAAGACAAACTTTACTTATGAAGATAAGACCACTGCTCTGGGCGAAGCGACCTTGAAGGCAGGGGAGTATACCATCGTATTCCACGCAACTGCAGACCGTACAGGTGGCGCGGGCTGTTATTTCTATCTGCGCAATCTGGTTGCGGAACTGAAAGAGGAGTCCCAGAATACGCCTCTTACGAATGTCAGTTATGATTTCTCCCTGGCAAATATCAATGCAGTTTCCGGCGGAACAGGTTATACCAATAAGTATTTCTATAACAGCAATATTCCTTATGCTGACATTGATGCGATGTATGATGCCAGCACCTTGAACTGGAAGATCGCCGCATCCAACGCATCTTTGTTGGTAGGCGGAGATGTTACCAAAGCAGAAAGTTACTTAAGTTACGGCAACGGTTCCTCTACTTGGACCGGTCTGCGTCTGGCTATGCGCTTGACAAAGTCTGATAGCACCACTCCCTATACCGCTGGCCACTGGTTTGCTTTCAATCTGAAAGGACCCGGCGCAGGCACTTATGAAGCGACTTTGAACTATCAGACCCGTAGTGAAGGCAACCGGGATGTGAAGGTATACCTGATCCCCGGCGCATTGACCGATGCCTCTGCGATTCAGACGGCTATCGATTCTGCTACCAGCCTGACCAGCGGCTTTGAAGGTCATAAGGATGCCACCGGCGCTACCGGTAATTACCTGGCTGGCGTAAAGGACCTTGGTGATGTGACCCTGGTTGACGGCGACTACACTCTGGTAGTGCACTGCGCATCTGAAACCGGTACATATTTCTTCCTGAACGGTTTGGATCTGCAGGAAAAAGATCCCACCGTACCCACTACCACCCCCAGCACCACCACAGAGACAACTGTCGCGCCTACCACCGCAACCACCACCGAAGGCACTACAGAAGGTAGCGGCGGCGATGATGTTCCTGTAGACTATAGTTTTGAACTGTCCGGCACCAACCTGACCAATACCAATGGCGGCAGTTTTATGCAGGCTATTTTGACCGATGCAAAGGTCAAAAATGCCATCGACAATTACTATGCCCAGGGCGTACTCTCCTGGAAATATGCGCTGGACAACGTAGATACCTTTGATACCTTTGACGAGACCACCGGTGATCCTCTGCTGAAATCCAACAACACCTTCTATTTCGGCGGTGGCGGTTACGCCTGGACCGGTCTGCGTTTGGGTATGATGCACAAGGAAGGCAACAATGCTAACCAGTATCCTGCCGGATGGTGGGCTGCCTTTACTGTGAAAGCCCCCGGCACCGGTACTTACGATGTAAAACTGGACTACCAGACCCGCGGCGACGGCACACCGGAAGGCGAGATCTATATGATCAAAGGCACCTTCACCGATGTAGCGGCTCTGGAAGCACAGATGACAGAGGCTAATCTGCTGAAGGTTATTGATTTCAGCAGCAACACCAGCAAATTCGCAGATGCGACCCGCAATCTGGGTACTGTGGAGTTCTCCGCAGATGAGTACACCCTGGTTATCAAGGCGGCTTCCAAGAAGGCAAGCGCCGGCGGCGCATACGCCTATATCAACGGTTTGACATTTGAAGAGAAAGTTTCCCTACCTCCTGTGCAGGTGGATTCTCTGAAGTATGACTTCGAACTGACCAAGGGCGGTTATACCGCCATTGACGGCAGCGCTCTGGTCTCCAAGACGCTGGATAGCAACGGTGTTGTTGCGGCTTTGGAAGAATACTATGCAAACCGGACTCTGTACTGGAAGTATTCTCTGGACAACCTGGATACTTTCAAGACAGACACCAACACCGTCAGTTCTACCCACTACATCGGCGGTAACGACCACTATAAGTGGGACGGCGTCCGCCTGGGTATGCTGATCACAGAGAATGGCAAGAAGCGTTACCCCGCCGGTTGGTGGACCGCGCTGACTATCTACTCTCCCGGTAAGGGCAACTACCAGTTCACTCTGAATGTGCAGCAGCGCGCAGACGTGACTCCTGCAGGTGAAGTTTACCTGATCAAGGGCACATTTACCGATCCTGCTGAGTTAGAAAAGCAAATGACCCGCGACAACCTCCGCCAGGTGGTTGACAGCAGATCCAAGACCAGTACTTTTGCAGCGCCTGTTGCTTATGATCTGGGTATTATGGCAATGGAGCAGGGCGAGTACACCCTGGTGTTCAAGGCAAAAACAGCAAGTGCCGGCGGCGCCTATATGTACATCAACTCCATGACTGCCACCAAGACCAACAAAGCGCCTTATGTTCCCGAGTTGCCCGAGGAAGAGAAACCTGTAGAGGTTACGCCTCAGTACTATAACTTTGAACTGAACGCATCTCCTCTGCGGGATGTAAACGGTGCCAAAATGGGCGGCAGCACCATGACCGACGATAAGGTTATGGATGCCCTGAAGAAGTACTACGACGAGGGTATGATCTCCTGGCTGTATGCTACGGATAACCTCAGCACCTTCGCCAAGAACGGTACAAAGGTTGGCAATACCTACTATATTGGCGGCTCCGACACTTATAAGTGGGACGGTATCCGTTTCGGTATGGTAACTACCGATGCAAATGGCAAGAAGAGTTATTCTACCCCCGGTTGGTGGACCGCCTTCACCTTGAAATCCCCCGGTAAGGGAACCCACTATCTGACTCTGGAATATCAGAAGCGTTCCGATGCAGCAGTCCGCGCTGAAATTTATCTCATCAAGGGCAAACTCACCGATGTAAAATCTGTGGAAGCCCAGATGACCAAGGCAAATCTGCTCAAAGAAGTGGAAATGAAGTCCAAGACTGCCGAGTTTAAGGATGCTTCCGAATACCTTGGCCCTGTGACCATGGAAGACGGCGAGTATACGCTGGTTATCAAGTGCCTGGAAGGCAATCCCGCCGGCGCATACATCTATATGAACAATTTGGACTTTGCCAAGAATCCCCCTCCGGAACCCACCGAGATCGTCTATAACTTTGACCTGAACAACAAAGAAGACGGCATCTACACCGGCAAGGCAAACTTCTGGGATAAGACCAGTGACATAGCACAGCGTTATGCCAATGACAAACTGAACTGGAAGTATGAGACCAAGGACGATTCCTTCGATGGCGGCGCTAACGCCTTTAATGCTGCCTACGGTATGGTTATGTACACTTCCGAGGAAAACTGGATGGCATTCCGCATCAAGTCTCCCGGCGCAGGTCTGTACACCATGATTTTGAACCACGCCCGGTCTGCCCGTGGCGCTCTGGGCGCTATGTATATCCTGCCCGGCGATACCAAGGACATTGCCGCAGCCATGGACCACGGCAACCGTGTGGGCAAGATCCAGTTCTATAACGATACCGGTGATGTAAAAGTCAAAAACGGCTCTACCACCACCATGGGCACCTATAATTTCGAAAGAAATAAGGAATACATCGTTGTCTTTGAGGCATACGACAATACCCCCTATCAGCGTACTGTTGCGTATATGTGGATCTCCCAACTGATTGCAAAGAAGGGCGACCACACTGTTTCCTCTGTGGGTAAGCGGCAGATCCAGTCTATGGTCGTTGACCCCGAACCCTGTCCCACCATGGAGCCCACCATCGCATTGGTGGCGGCTGAGATCGACGGTCAGGACTATCTGTTTATGCCTGCTGAAGGTAGAGCATTGTATATCTTCAACCTGGAAGACAATGTGATGGTCCGGAAAGTTACCGGCACGCCCTTCCCCATCTGCCGTGGTATTACGGTGGATAAAGACGGTATGATCTGGGCAGTTGGTGATGCCCAGGTTCTGTGGCGTTACGACTTCCGTACCAACACCGGTTGGAAATCCTATAACTACAAGTTTAACGGCATCGACGATGCAGGCTGTGGTTATGGTATGACCACTGACGATGAGGGTAACATCTACTTTGGTACGAACCCCTGCGCAACCATCGCCAAGTATGATCCCCAGACCAATAAGTTCTCTAAGGTCGGTGGCGAGAAACTGGACCACGTGGACGGCGACTACGCCAACGTTCCTCTGATCAAGGACGGCTACTGCTACGCCACTGTTGCCGGCGATAAGAACAGCGACGGCAAGAAGACCGCTTATGTTGTCAAGATCGACCTGGCTACCAACAAAGTCGTTGACAGATTGGACATTTCCACGCAGTTCGGCGAAGATGAAGTTATGGTTCGTGGCGGCGGTATCTGCGGTAATATGCTGTTCCTTGGCGGTATCAGTATGAAGGATTACGTTGCTGTGGATATTTCCGGTGAAAAGATGCAACTGAAGACCTATGATGTTCTCTACGGTCAGATCATGTACTCTCCCACAGAGGAGATCGACGGCAAGTGCTATATGATCGTTGGCGGCAAACCCTTTATGTACGATTCCGCTACCGACACATTCGAGCGTATCTACGGTATGGACAATGCTACCATTGGTTTCCGTCCCATCGGTCATAGTTCTGTTACCTTAAGCAACAACCCCCTGTTCCCCGACACCAGTTATGTCACTTACTCCAGCACCGGTGTTAAGTACTACAACTTCGACACCAAGCAGGTTATGACACCTACGCTGTACGACGAGGATAAGGAAGGCTCCGGTCAGATCGTTCGCGTAGTCGTTTCCGGCGAGCCCGGCGATAACAACATCTACATTGGCGGCTATAACACCGTAAACTGCGCAAAGATCGACCTGGAAACCGGTATTACTTCCCAGTTTAAGGCAACATCTTCTCAGACCGATGCACTGTTGTGGTACGAAGGCATCCTTTATGCCGGTAACTACAACGCCGGTAACGCGGTGCGTATCAACTTTGAGGACGAGGATAAGAACGTTATCCTGAAAAGTTTCAAATCCCAGTACCACCAGTCCCGTGTTCACGCCCTGGAGGCTGGTGACGGCAAACTGTTCATCGGTACCATCCCCGACAGTTTCCTCTTTGGCGGCTGTCTGGGCATCACCGACCTGGAGACTTTGGAGACCCATGTGGAGCATGATATGATTCCCGGCCAGATCGTTACCAGTCTGGCATACAATGACGGCATCATCTTTGGCGGCACATCTGCCAACGGTGGTACCGGCGCATCCCGTCCGGAAGAAGAGAAACCCTCCGCAGTTATCTTTGCATACGATGTAGAGAACAAAAAACTGCTGGCAACCTTGGATATGCGTGATTACTATCCCCAGTTGCCCGAAAAACTTGATTATATCGATGGCATCCAGGCTGACCCCAACATTGACGAAAACGGAAGAGTTTGGGGTATGATTGGCGAAGCAATGTTCAATTTCACCTTCGATAAGGAAACCAACACATTTAAGGTCAATAAGTTCCTGGAGTACGGTTACACACAACCCGGTAACATCTCCCGCGGTTGGGATGCCATTCCCTTCGCCTTCGACGGCAACGGCAATATCTATGCCTGCTTCCACACCACCGGCGGTCTGCGGAGAGTGAATATGGCCAACCCCTCTGATAACGAACGCATCAACTGTGAAATTCCCAAGACCTTCTGTCTGGGCAATGATGGTAACCTCTATTACGCCATCGGTACCGGCGAGATCAAGATGTTCCCGCTGAATGTCACGGAAAAAGATTGGGAAATGGCAGAAAATGTGGACATCCTGATCAACAGCATCGGCAAGGTCACATTGGAAAATGAGAAAGCCATCGTGGCAGCCCGTGAGGCTTACGACGCATTGGATGTGGGTCACAGAGCCCTGGTTCAACTCTACGACAAACTTCTCGAGGCAGAAACTGACCTGCTGGAACTGAAGATCGACACCATCGGCGAAGTTTCTCTGGAGAAGGAAGAAATGATCAACGGTCTGCTCGCTACTTATGAGGCTATGCCTTTGAAGGAGCAGAAGTACGTTAAGAATTACCAGACTCTGAACAAGGCAAACATCGAGTTGCAGAAACTGGTCAACGAGCGCGCAGCAAAGGCATACCAGAAGAAACTGGACGAGACGCTGGAAGTCTTGGGCGAGATCACCCTGGAAGACGAGTCCCAGGTCAGAGCGCTCCGGGATGCCTACGACGAACTGATCTTTGCGCAGCGTCAGTTGGTAGACGCAAAGGGCCTGTTTGAAGCAGAGGCAGCCGTTAAGGCTCTGCGCCAGGTACGCATCGACTACCTGATCGAATTGGTCGGCAAGATCGGCAGCCCCGTAACTTTGGCTGACGAACCGATCATCAACGAGGCAATGGAGATCTACGAGTGGCTGTATATGGACGAGCGTGAGCAAGTGGACTACACCACCTTGGTCGCCGCTCAGAAGTCCTTGCAGAAACTCCAAAAGGCAGCCGCTGGCGAGGTGGATGTTCTCATCGAGGCCATCGGCGGTAGTGTGAACTACGGCTCCGGCGCAGCCATTAAGGCAGCACGGGAAGGCTACGAAGCGCTGACCGAAGGCTCTAAGCAGTATGTCAAACTCTACGACATCCTGGTTGAGGCAGAGAATATTTACAACAGTATGTTCCCCATCTGGGCAATTATCGTGATCGCGGTAGTTGTGGTAGGCGGCGGCGCTGCAGCAGTAGTGGTGGTTCTGAAAAAACGCAAAGGAAAGAAATCCGTTGCAAAGGAAGCACCCGCTGAAACCCAGGAATGATCCGGGTAAACCCATAAAGTTCTAATTATGACCCCGGCAGAACTTCGGTTCTGCCGGGGGATTTTTCTTTCTGCACTAACCGTTGCGTATCGTTTCTGTGGTAAAATGCGGTTTTGGTATTTTGTTACCAATCAACAAAATGCAATGTCTCCATTTTATGGGAATCGTGTGTTTTACCTTTAAAAATTACAATTAGAAGACATTTCTTCACAAATATGTCTTTCTCGTTACTTGAACTTTTTTGTGGTTGTTTTATAATAACGGTAGTTGAGGAAGTATTACTTCAAGGAGGAAGCAAAATGAAGAATTTTTTGAAGCGTACGATTTCGTTGCTGCTGGCGCTGAGCCTTGCGCTGTCTGTAATGCCCGCTATGGTTTTTGCAGGCGACGGTGGCGCAGTACAAACGCCGGTAGTCTATAATTTTGCAGGTGTGGCGTCTTTGTATGCTACATCATTGCAGGACACCAGCAACGCTACCCTGGATGGCCTTTATGCTGCAGGCGAGAGTAACTGGAAGTATGTCTCCCGCTACAACCAGGCATCCACTATGATTGGCGGCAGCAATGGCACCACCACTCGTGATTGGGATGGCATCCGTGCCGGCAATAAAGCAGGCGGCGGCTGGTTTGCGCTGAAGATCAAGTCACCCGGCACCGGCACTTTCGCATTGGATGTTGCCTTCCAGACCCGGAAAAATGATGGCGCAGTGACCGAGTTGTACATTCTGCCCGGTGATACCGCCGACATTGGCGCTGCTGTCAACAGTGAAAGCGCTTTGGGCGATTTTGATGCCAATTCCACTTCCGCAAGTTTTGTTGATGGCACAGAAACTATGGATTCTACCTTCAATTTTGCAGAAGACCAGGAATATATCGTGGTGTTCAAGGGCATCAACAATACCTCTGCCACCAACTATGCCCATATCGTCAGCCTTACTGCTACCAAGCAGGCAGAACTGACACCAGAAGCACAGCCGGTAGATTACGATTTTACTGCTGTGTCTGCTATCCACGCTACCTCTTTGCATGATACAAGCAATGCTACCCTGGACGGACTCTACGATTCCGGCGAAAGCAACTGGAAGTATATTACCCGTAATAACCAGGCTTCTACTATGATGGGCGGCGGCGTCCGTGACTGGGATGGCATCCGCTCCGGCAACAAGGCAGGCGGCGGCTGGTTTGCTCTGAAGATCAAATCTCCCGGCACCGGCAAATACAATCTGAATGTTGCCTACCAGACCCGCAAAAACGATGGCGCGGTGACCGAGGTTTATATTCTCTCCGGCGATACAGCCGACATTGGTGCTGCCATAGGTACGGCGTCCGCCCTGGGCGAATTTGACGCCAATTCCACAACAGCCAGTTTTGTTGACGGCAATGAAACTTTGGCAAATACCTATGATTTTGTTGCAGATCATGAATACATCGTTGTGTTCAAAGGTATCAACAATACCTCTGCTACCAACTATGCCCACATTTGCAAGTTGACAGCAACACCTGTTGCCACTACGCCCGAACCCACAACCGGCGGGACTACCGGCGAAACCACCGCTGAGACCACCACAGCGCCCGAAGAAACCACCGCTCCTGCACCGCTGCCTCCCCTTTATGAGGAAGGTATTTACGATTTTACCGATGTGGAATCCATCTATGCCACTTCGGTGGGTTCTGCGACTGCAACAGCCACCAATGCGCTGTACGCAGAGGGCAGACTGAACTGGACCTATGTAAGCAAGTCCAACAATAACCAGTCCACCATGATGGGCGGCGACAGCGCCACCACCCAGCGGGATTGGGATGGCTTCCGCTTTGCGGTCAAAAACGGCGGCGGTTGGTTTGCCGTGCGATTCCAGTCTCCCGGTGCAGGCAACTATAAAGCCACCGTAGACTACCAGACCCGTAAGAACTACGGAACGGTGAAAATGTTTATCCTCCCCGGCAACACATTTGACATTGACACCGCTCTGGCATCTGCAACTGCTTTGGGCAGATTTGATTGCTATTCTTCTTCTGATGCTTATGTAGATGGCAGCGCCACTTTGAAAGGTGTACAGACCTTTGCGGCTGGCGAAGAATATATTGCCGTATTTTATATCGACAACGAATCTGCCAACCCCGTTTACGGCTGTGTAAAGGGATTCCACTTTGATGTCTATAACGGCAGCGGCGAAGGCGGCGAAGAAGATCAGATTCCCACAGCCCCCGGTCACCGCAGCGAAGTAGTCTACGATTTCGATTTGGGCAACTCCGATCTGACCATGAAGGGCGACAGTTTTGTTTCCTTGAATGTGACCCACGGCGTTGTTGGCTCTGCTGTCAGCGAGTATTACGGCGAATACGCAATGGATTGGAAATTCCATTCCTTCTCCGAAGGTGACTACGGTATTGCCCTTTTCGGCGGTGAACTGGCGAATAAGAGTTATCTGTGGAACGGTCTGCGGATCTATGCCAAAGACTCCTCTGACGGCGAACAGATCGACAATTATTACACCGCATTTACCCTGCGCAGCCCCGGCACAGATAAGTATTATCTGACCCTTAATTATCAGACCCACCGTTGGGGCGCAAGCAAGGGCAGCATTTATATGCTTCCCGGCGACACCACCGACATTGCCGCCGCTATCAAGGCTGGCAAGGCTCTGGGCAGCGTGAACTTTGACAATAAGGCAGTCTCCGGCGAGTTGCCGGCTGAAGATGCCAACATTACCTTCTGGGATATGCCCGTTTCCTGCACTTTGGGTGAGGAGTATATCTTTGTAATGGTGGCAGAAAAGCCCAGTGCATCCGGTTCTTCCTTTATGTTCCTGGATAGCGTGACCCTGACCAGCACATCGCTGATCTCCGAACCGGAGCCTCCCCAGCATGACCAGGTTGCCTATGATTTCCGTTTGGACAAAACCGATCTGGTGATCAAGAGCACGAAAAAGACCGAGAGTTTTGCGACCCAGAACCTTTCCCATGCAAAAGTCCAGGGCGCTCTGGAGAGTTACTACAACAAAGGTGAGATCAACTGGATGTATCTTTCCAGCACCAAGGATGCCTATATGTTGCTGGGCATCGGCGGAAAGGCAGGGGAGAAGAACTATAAGTGGGATGGCCTGCGGATCTATGCCAAGAATTTGCTCAGCAATGGCAAGAGCGGCGAGAAGTATCTGGAAAACTACTACTCCGCCTTTAAGATCCAGTCTCCCGGCACCGGCGATTATAAACTGACCGTTGACTATATGGTGCATAAATTCGGCGCCAAGAGCGGCAGCATTTACATCCTGCCCGGTGATACAGAGGATATTGCCGCAGCCATTAAATCCGGTAAGGCGGTTGGCACGCTGAACTTCGATAACGGCGCTTCCAGCGATTCCGATCCCGCAGCGGCAGCAAGAACCACTTTCTCCGGCAATATCAAGTTTATTGCCGGCAGAGAATACATCGTGGTGTTCAAGGCCAATACCATGGGCAGAGTCAACACCTATATGTATATCACCAAACTGACATTGACCAGATCCGGTCTGAAAACACCTGCTGACATTATTCCCGAGCGCGTTCCCGAACCGGAACCCCTGCCCCAGGGTAGTGTGCTCTACAATGTAGACTTGTCTGATACAGTTAAGGGTATCTACAAGGGCAAGACATACGTGCCCGCAAAAATGGCAGAGATTGCGAATATGTACAAATCCGGCACACTCAACTGGAAATTCCAGGAACTGGGTATGATCAACACCAGCAATTTGGCATTCCTCAGCGTAGGTCTTACCGACTACGCTTCCGAGGGCGATTGGTATGCGCTTAAGATCAAATCCCCCGGCAAGGGTCTGCATACCTTGATCATTGACCATGCAGTATCCAGCAATGGCGGTATCGGCGCGTTCTACATCCTGCCTGCGGATACTGAGGACATCGCGGCGGCAATGGATCCCAGCAACCGGATCGGCAAACTGGACTTTGTGGATGAAAACGGCAATCCTGCCGCTACAGACGGCTCCAGAAGTTTTGTTGGTACCTGGGAGTTTGGCGATGCAGAGGAATATATCCTTGTGGTAGAGGCATACGACAACTCTGTCAACGATGCTACTAAATCCTATAACTACATTTCTCAGTTTGCCTTTGCACCCGGCGAACACAAAGGCAAAGAAACCAATAACCGTGTCATTCGTCCCATCGCTGTGGACGAAGGCGCGATCAAGATCCTGGAAGGTACGCTCTACGGTACTACCGCCCAGGTCTATGGACACGATTATCTGTTCCAGCCCATCGAAGGCAAGACCGTTTTGATCTTCGACCTGGACGATGGCGTTCTGGTTCGCCAGATCAAAGTTCCCTTTACCGTTACCCGTGGTATGAACGTGGATAAAGACGGTATGATCTGGATGACCGGTGACCAGCCGCTGATCTACAAGTACGATCCCTTTGCAAATGTGGGTCAGACCTTTACCCGTTTTGACACCCCCGAGTTGTTCCCCAACTCCTACAGTGGTTTCGACCTGGTGTTTGACGAGGAAGGCTTCATCTACTTTGGTACTTACAAAGATGGCGGCGTAGTGAAGTTTAACCCCCAAACCGGCGAATACACCAGTTTTGGCAGACCCAGTCCCGATGCCGTTTTCGCCTGCGGTATGCAAGCAAAAGACGGTTATCTGTACAGCGGTTTCTACGGCGATCTGGACGCGGACGGCGAGTTTGCCTGCGAAGTCGTGAAGATGGAAACTGCCACAGGTAAAGTGGTCGGCAGAATCAATTTGATCGATAAGGTGGATACCACCAAGATGGTTATGTTCCGTGGCGCCGGTCTTTGCGGCGATGTGCTCTTTATGGGCGGCGACAGCGACCAGAAGCAAATGATCGCCATCGACATCAATACCATGGAACTGAAAGACCTTGGCTTTGACGGCGGTATCAACTACTCTACTTCCGAAGAAGTGGACGGCAAAGTGTGGTTTGTCATCAACGGCAAGGGCTTGCATCAGTATGACAGCGCCACCGGCGAAATTACTCTGGTGCCCGGTATGGACATCGTTACTGTTGGTCTTCGTTGTAACCAGCGCAGTTTCATCGATCTGGACGATCCGGTTTACCCCGGCAAATCGCTGATCACATATTCTGCCCGCCAGGGCCTGCCCCGTGTTTACAACATTGAGACCAGCCGTATCCGCACCTGGGATGACCTGGTGGATCCGGAATACGGCAACCCCACTACTGTCCGCTCTCTGATCAAGGGTATTGAAGATCCCACGAAACTCTACATTGGCGCTTATAACACAGAAATGTGCTCTATTTATGACATCAATGCAGGTGAGATCAATCAGACCTTTGAAGTTACCGGTTCTCAGACGGATGCACTGATCGAGTATGAAGGCGCTATCTACGGCGGTAGTTACAACAAAGCGGCGGTGGTTCGCGCCAATCTGGAGAACCCGGATCGGAACGTTACGCTGATCAGCCTGAAAGACGAGTATAAGCAGGCGCGTATCCATACATTGGCAGCGGGCGACGGCAAGATCTTCTTCGGCTCGACCCCGGACCGCTATGAATACGGCGGTTGTATCGGCTGGGTGGACTTGGAAACCATGGAGCGCCATGTAGAGCGCAATGTGGTGCAAGATCTTTCCATTAACTGTATTGTTTATAAAGACGGCTTCTTATACGGCACCGGCTCTACCGACCCCGGTACCGGCGCTGTTGCAAGAGATGATCTGGAGGCAAAACTCTTTGTCTACGATGTAGAAAACAAGAAGAAAGTCTTTGAGTGCGACATTGCCGACTATATCTCCGGATTGAAGACGCCCGTTCACCACATTGCCGGCATTGCAGCCGATCCCAAGGTGGAAGGCAAGTTCTGGGGCATTGTTTCCGAAACATTGTTCTCCTTTACTTACAACACAGAAACCGGCAAGTTTACTGCCAAAGAAGAATTGTCCTACAGCAAGACGGTCTATAATACGGATACCAACCGCGGCTGGTTCCCCAGACCCATCATCTTTGACGAAGAAGGTTATATGTATGTGACCTTCGTAGGCAAGGGCGGTCTGTTTAAGATCGATCCCAACAACCTGTCCGACAGAACCCGCATTATGGGCGTGGCGCCGCTGCGTTATGTGTTGGGTGTGGATGGTAATATCTACTATCTGTCCGGTTCTGCTTTGATGCTGTATCCCATGAATGTTACAGAAGAAGACTGGAAGCAGGCAGAGTCGGTAGATGCCCTTATCAACGCCATCGGCACAGATCCCATCACAATGGACCACCAGGTGACCATTGCGGCAGCCCGGAGCGCCTACGATGACCTCAGTTGGCGGCATAAGTCTATGGTCCAGGATCTGGATGATCTGCAGATCGCGGAAACAGACCTGCTGGAACTGAAGATCGATGCCATTGGCGATGATATCACGCTGGATTCCAGAGACCTTTTGATGGGTCTGCAGGCTGAATACGAGGCTATGGAGCCGAAAATGCAGCGCTTTGTCAAGAACTACAGCAAACTCAACGATGCGCTTTTGGCATACCAGGCGATCGTCGACAAGAATGCGGCAGATGCGGTTCAAAAGCAGATCGATTCCATTAAGGATATGGGCGAACTCACTCTGGATAACGAGGAGGCGATCCGGGGGATCCGCGCAGCCTACGATGCCCTGACCACCAACCAGAAGATCCTGGTGGATGCAACAGCGTTGTTGGATGCAGAGGCAAAGATCAAGGCACTGCGTCAGGTTCGCATCGATCATCTGAAAGAACTGATCACCCAGATCAGCAGCCCGGTAACTTTGGCAGACGAACCTGTTATTACCGAGGCAATGGAGATTTACGAGTGGATGTATATGGATGAGCGTCAGCAAATCGATTATGAAACCTTGCTGGCAGCCAACACCGCCCTGACAAAACTCCAAAAAGCCGCGGCGGCAGAAGTGGATACATTCATCGAAAACGGTGAATACAGAGCCGCCCGGAAGGCATATAACGCCCTTACAGAAGGCTCTAAGCAGTATGTCAAGTACTATGACTACCTGCTGGCAGTAGAGGCGCAGACCCGGCTGATCACCATTATCGTTATTGCGGTAGTTGTGGTAGCAGGCGGCGTTACAGCCTTTATCTTGGTCAAGCGCAAGAAACAACGGGCGAAAACAGAGATAAACTCTGAATCAGAGGAATCTGCACCGGTAGAGGAGTAACTTCTCAGTAAAAATGCTTCCTATCTATCCCCTTATGAAATCCCCGGCAGGGCTTCGGTCCTGTCGGGGATTTTGCATATCTGCACCAAGCGAGGGAACTAAATTAAAATCTCCCGGGTTTAAACCGGGAGATTATGTATCATTCATTCAACTTAAATGAGGCAGGGGAGTAACCTGTGCTTTTTTTGAAATACTGACTGTAATAACTGGTACCAAATCTCCTGTTGCTTTAAAAATTAAAGAACACGGAACGAAAAGACAATATTGTGCGAAAAACGGACAAAGCCGGGCGTGGCATTTATTGTGGGGTCGTGCTTTAATAATGGTATCAAGAAAAAAGCAAAAGGAGTTAAAAACTTATGGAAAAATTGGCAATTTTAGGCGGTAAGCCTGCAATCGAAAATGCACCGGAAGAACTCTTTAAGTGGCCCATTTTTACCAAAGAGGATGAAGATGCGTATTTGGATGTTATGCGGAAAAACAGTTTCTCCGGCACAGATATTACGGAAAAATTCCAGCAGGAGTTTGCTGACTGGATGGGCAGAAAATATGCCCTTGCCTACTGCAATGGCACTATGTCCATTTCTGCCGCTATGTACGCCATTGGCTTGGGTATGGGCGATGAGATCATTTGCCCCACCAAGACTTATTGGGGCAGTGTTTCCCAGGCGATAAACTTTGGGGCATCTGCTGTTTTTTGTAATATTAATGATGATCTGTCTTTGGATCCGGATGATCTGGAGCGGTGCATTACGCCCAAAACGAAAGCAATCATTGTTGTCCACTATTTCTCCTATCCTGCGGATATGGATCGGATCATGGCGATTGCGAAAAAACATAATGTGAAAGTCATTGAGGATGTTTCCCACGCCCAGGGCGCGATGTACAAGGGTAAAAAATGCGGCACTTTCGGTGATGTGGCGGCAATGAGCCTGATGAGCGGCAAGGCGTTTGCCGCCGGCGAGTTGGGCGTTTTGGTTACCGACAACCGGGAATACTATGAGCGCGCGGTGGCTTACGGACATTATGAGCGTAATTCTCCGCTGAAGGAGATCCGGGAGTGCGAGGCGATGAAACCTTATTCCAATCTGGGCGTCGGCGGCGTGAAGGGTCGCGCAAATCAGGCCTGTGTGGCATTGGCGCGGGGACAACTGAAGCACTATGATGAGCGCACCCGGAAAATCCGGGAAGCGATGAACTATTTCTGGGATCAGGTGGATAAACTTCCGGGTTTGACCGGTATCCGTGTCAACGAAGCGGATGGTTCCCACATGGGCGGCTGGTACTGTCCTCACGGCAAGTACGATCCCTCTCAATTAGGCGGTTTGTCCGTGAAACGTTTTGCAGAGGCTGTCCGCGCAGAGGGTGTATACTGCTGGCCCGGCGGCAACTTCTGCCTCCATACCCATGAGTTTTTCAAGACCTTTGACCTATATAATGCAGGCAAACCCTCTCGCATCCTTTACAGCGACCGGGATGTCCGGGAAGATGACCACAAGTGCGATCCTTCCCTGACAAAGTGGTGCTTCTCTGTGCCCTGGTTCAAGATCCCCGAAAAGGCATGGATCGATAAGTATGTTGCTGCTATCAAGAAGGTTGTGGACAATTACGAACAACTTCTGGAGAAGGATGAGCCGAGCACAGAGCAGGGCGGTCGCTGGCACGGTATGTCCAACGATTAACTTGATAGCACCGATGCGCTGTGCTATGATGTTAGCGAAATGAGGTGAATTCTGTGGGTGTTCAAAAATCTCCAGTACCAGCGCTGATCTACAACTGTTCCACTTCTGCGGTGGATAATGTAGAGGGCGTCCGTAAAGCGATACACGAGGCTGTTGAGATCAAGTGTTTTTACGAAGGTACGTCAACGCTGTTGCTGGGTACCCAAACAGTGACGGTCAAAGCCGGCGATGTGGTGGTGATCAACCCTTATGAATTCCACGCTACCATTGATCGGGGCGAGGAGGGAAATACTGGCAAGTACCATCTGTTTATGGTGCCATTAGATTTCTTTTCCGGCTGCAATCTTCCGGAGATGGATCTGCGAGTGCTGCTCTATGGGCAAAAGCGACTGCTTCGAAATTACTTTGCCCGGGATGAACAATTATATCAGTTATTACTTACCGCAGCCCGGGAATATAATGATCAGGAAACGGCTTGGGAAGCCAGAGTTTACGGTTTGCTGTTGGAAGTGTTTTCTCTGCTGTTTCGCAGGGGTGTTAAAGATACGCAGCAGGAGATCATTGCCAATGATGCGATGCGTTCTTACCGATTAATTGAGCCTGCACTGCGCCATATTCGGGATCACTATATGGATGCTGTAAGTGTAGAGGAACTTGCGACAATATGCCAGGTGAGCAAGCATTATTTCTGTCGGGTATTCAAAAACACTATGGGGAAAACCGCAATGGAATATCTTCAAGAATACCGTTTGATGATTGCGGATGTGATGTTGGGTAATACAGATAAGAGTATTGCGCAGATCGCTGCCGGGTGCGGTTTTGAAAGTGGAAATTATTTCGGCAGATGCTATAAAAAGTATTTTGGTATTTCCCCCAGTAAACGCCGGAATTACTGATGCTTCAAAGCCTCTATCGCTATGCTGTCGGAAAAAACGACAGACAATACTTAAAAAATGAGGCCATTTAAATGGAAAATATAAAGAAAATCAAAAAAATCGATATTCACGCCCACGCCACACCTTTTCCGGACTACTGTCCCCGAAACACGAAAGGGGAGCGGAATATTTCGGTAGAGGAACTGATTGGCGAATACGATCGTCTGGGCATCGAAAAGGGTGTTTTGCTTCCGTTAACGGCTGCAGAGAGTATGCTTACACCCATTCCCAGTGAAACCTGCAAGATGATGGTGGATCAATATCCCGACCGCTTTGTGTGGTTTTGCAATGTAGATCCCCGGGCTGCCGGCAACTACGCAGAGTCTGACCTTGCAGGTTTGCTTGCGTGGTACAAGTCCCTGGGGGCAAAGGGCTGCGGTGAGATCACTGCCAATCTGTACGCAGATGATCCCAAACTTGACAATCTGTTCTCCGCCTGCGAAGAACTGGATATGCCTGTTCTGATCCATATTGGACCTATTTTCGGACGCAGTTACGGTATTGTAGACGAACTGGGGCTTCCCCGGGTGGAGTCCATCCTAAAAAAGCATCACAACTTGAAAATGATCGGACACTCCACCTGCTTCTGGTGCGAACTATCTGCCGATGTTACGGTGGAAGATCGCACAAGATACGTCACAGGCAAGGTAAAGGAAGGCCGTGTTGCTGAACTGCTGCGGGACTACGAGAACCTTTATTGTGATCTGTCCGCCGG
>JAZQBF010000230.1:0-2402 GCA_045545615.1 Faecousia sp. | reverse complement strand
TCACTTATCGACGCAGACAGACGCAAGTATAAGAGAAACAAGTTCCTCCAGTACATATGGATCGGCTCCATTGGCCTTATCGTAGGCGGCGCATGCTGCTTCCTGCCCTTCCCGCAGGCTCCCGTATGGGCTAAGTTCATAATCTTTATCGCAGGTTATGTAATTTGGGACGCTTTCTATACCATCGCTAACGTTCCCTACGGCAGCCTGCTGTCCTTGATCTCCAAGGAGCCTGCTGACCGCGCAAGCCTTTCCGCATGGCGTTCCATCGGTTCTATGGTCGGCAATATGCTGCCCATGGTCATCCTGCCTTTCCTGATTTACAACAAGGATGAGTCTTTGAACGGACCCATGGTCTTTGTCGCCGCGCTGGTGATGGGCGTTCTGGGATTTATTTGCTTCCAGTTTATGATCAAGAATACCGAGATCCGTGTGGATACCGATGTTACCCTCAACGAGGAACAGCCCAAGTTTAATGTGTTTGAGGCAATGGGTAACTTCTTGAAAAACCGTCCTGCAGTGGGCGCTACCATTGCTGCTATGGGTATGTTCGTCGGTATGCAGGGCGCTGCTACCGCAGTTTCCGTTGTGTTCCAGATCTACTTTAAGAACACTGAGATCTCCGGTATCGTGCAGTTGTTCGCAATGATCCCCATTGTTCTGTTTACCCCTCTTGCCCGTAAGATGGTTACCAAGTACGGCAAGAAGGAACTGTCCGTTGTTGGCGCTATTTGCTCCATCGTCGGCGGTCTCTGCCTGTTCATCATCACTCCCAGCAACACCGGTCTGGATCTGCTGATCTACATTTTGGCTCAGTTGGTTTACAGCCTGGGCTTGGGTATCTACTCCACCGTTTCCTGGGCAATGATGGGCGATGCTATCGACTACAACGAGTGGAAGACCGGCAAGCGCGAAGAGGGCGTTGTCTACTCTCTGCACTCCTTCTTCCGTAAGTTGGCGCAGGGCGTTGGCCCCGCTGTCGCTCTGGTTATCATGAATGCTCTGGGTTATGTCAATAACGCTGTTGATCCTGCTACCGGCGCTGAGATCATTGATGTCACTCTGCTGAGTTGGGAAGTTGCTGTGAACCTGCGTGTACTGGTTGCTGCACTGTTCCTGGTTGCTGCTATTATGCAGTTCGTCGGCCTGGCTCTTGTCTACAACCTGGATAAGAAGACTCTGGCTAAGATGAATGCTGAATTGGAAGCACGCCACAGCGCTGAGTGATCCTATAAAGAAACTTATCTTCACCCTGCCAGAAACGGCAGGGTGAAACTGGATTTTTTACATTCTATTCAACTATTTTTTGCTGATCTGTGCTAAGATAAACCCAGATCAAAATATGGAGGTTCCTACATTGAGAAATATCGTCAATCTGAATGCCAAGTGGGCATTCACCAAGCGTTTCGACGCAATTCCCACCGAAGTCCCCAAGGATTGGGATTTCGTGAATCTGCCCCATTCCTGGAATGCCATCGACGGCCAGGACGGCGACAATGATTATTTCCGCGGCACTGCTTGCTACGCAAAGTCCTTCAGCAAGGCAAGTCTGCCCACCGCAGACCGTTACTACCTGGAGATTCGCGGCGCTAACTCTTCTGCCGATGTCTATCTGAACGGCAAACTGATGGCGCACCACGACGGTGGTTACTCCACCTGGCGTGTCAACCTGACAGAAGACCTGGCAGCGATCAATATGCTGGTCATCACCGTTGACAACAGCGCCAATGAGACCGTATATCCTCAGATGGCAGACTTCACTTTCTACGGCGGTATCTACCGTGATGTGAATATGATTTGCGTCAGCGAGTCTCACTTTGACCTGGATTACTACGGTGGCCCCGGTATCGCCATTACTCCCACTGTAGAAGGCGCAAACGCCTCTGTAAAGGTGGATACCTATGTCACCGATACCAAGATGGGCCAGACCATCCGCTACACCATTTATGATGCAGATGAGAATGTGGTCGCACAGACCGAAACTGCCGACACCACTGCTACTTTGGAGATCCCCAATGTACATCTATGGCACGGCCGTAAAGATCCTTATCTGTACTGCTGCGAGGCAGAACTGATCGAGAACGGCGAAGTTCTGGATAATGTCTGCAACCGTTTCGGCTGCCGTACCTTCAAGATCGATGCCAACGACGGCTTTATTCTGAACGGCGAAGAATACCCCCTCCGCGGTGTTTCCCGCCACCAGGACCGCTGGGGCGTTGGTAACGCACTGCTGCCCGAGCATCACGAAGAGGATATCGACTTGATCTGCGAAGTGGGCTGCACCACCATCCGTCTTGCCCACTATCAGCACGATCAGTATTTCTACGATCTGTGTGACGAAAAGGGTTTGGTGATCTGGGCAGAGATCCCCTACATCTCCAAGCATATGCCCACCGGCCGCG
>JAZQBF010000229.1:0-4531 GCA_045545615.1 Faecousia sp. | reverse complement strand
CGACAAGTTTCTGTCGAAACTTGTCGTTTTTCATGGTGGGGGAGGACGGATTCGAACCATCGAAGCGATACGCAGCAGATTTACAGTCTGTCCCCTTTGGCCACTCGGGAACTCCCCCATATTCAGTTGTCTGTTTGTTAGCCTGTCTGGAGCCGGTAGACGGACTCGAACCCCCGACCTACTGATTACAAATCAGTTGCTCTACCAACTGAGCTATACCGGCGGCTCAAACAGAACACGCTTATTATAGCGACGGGCAATGCAATTGTCAAGTCTTTTTTTATCTTTTTCGAAAAAAGAATTGCTTGATTGAAAACTGCCGCAATATATGATAGTATGTATAGAAAGTAGGTGAGGGTATGTGCTTTTTCAGCATTGATAAATGGCTTGCGAAATATGCGGGCATATTGCAAGGCAAGCGCGTCGTTCTTTTTGGCGCTACCGGCGGTATTGGAAATGTTCTTTCCTCCTATTTTCTGCAACTTGGCTGTGATCTTGTAACGGTTGATAGGAACCCGCAGCGCGCAGAACTGCTACGAATGAAACTTTCAAGCGCTTTTCCGGATGCAAAGATATGCTCTTTGATTGCTGACTTGTCAGATATGGATGATGTTAACCGGATTTGCGAAGAACTGAAGCAAATCGGCGTGGACATTCTGATCCATAATGCCGGGGCATACAGCATTCCCAGAAAAATCTGCAATTCCGGATTCGATAATGTATTTCAAATCAATTTCCTATCACCATACTATATTACAAGAGAATTGCTGCCACAATTAGCATCCCGGAAGGGAAAGGTAATTGTTGTGGGTAGTATCGCCCATAATTATTCAAAATCAGATCCCAATGATGTGGACTTCAGAGGAAGAGACCGGGCAAGTCTTGCCTACGGCAATGCAAAACGGTTTTGGATGTATTCTGCATTTAAACTTGCAGAGAAAAACCCGGATGTACAGTTTGCTGTTACTCATCCCGGCATTACATTTACAAATATTACTGCACATTACCCCAAATGGTTGTTTCGGATTATTAAATATCCCATGAAGGTTTTCTTTATGCCACCGAAACGGGCAGCGCTTAGTATTGTGCTTGGCGTATTTAAAAATACGCCCGCTGGTTTTTGGATCGGACCAAGACTGTTTCATATTTGGGGAGCCCCTGCGGTTAAAAAATTGAATACTGCCAATATAACGGAAAAAGAATTTATTGCAAATACAGCAGAGCAAATCTACAAGCAAATGCAAAGGAGATGAGAAAGTGGAATTTTCTCTTGAATTACAAAAACGCACAAATGAGATCGAGGATATTATAAAATCTTATTTACCAATTGAAAAAGGCCTTCAGAAAACTGTACTCGAGGCAATGAACTATAGTGTTCTTGCTGGCGGTAAACGGTTGCGCCCGATGTTGATGCAGGAAACGTATAAACTTTTTGGCGGAGCAGACAATATTATTGAGCCTTTTATGGCAGCCATCGAAATGATCCACACATATTCATTGGTGCACGACGATCTCCCTGCGATGGATAACGACGAGTATAGAAGAGGTAAGAAGACGACCCACGCAGTTTACGGTGAAACGATGGGGATTCTTGCCGGCGATGGCTTGCTCAATTATGCATTTGAAACAGCAGCAAAGGCCTTTGATATTTCTTGCGATGTAAAGGTCGCAAAAGCCTTGAAAATTCTTGGGCATAAAGCGGGTATCTACGGTATGATCGGCGGTCAGGTCGTGGATATTGAATCGGAAGGGAAAGCAGTGGAAATCGATACGATTCAGTATATCCACAAAAATAAAACCGCTGCATTGATTGAGGCATCTATGTTGATCGGCGCTGTTCTCGCAGGTGCGGATGTAGCCGCCCAAGAACAGATTGAACTGGCTGCAACGAACATTGGCTTTGCGTTCCAGATTCAAGATGATATCCTGGATGTAACAAGTACAACAGAAATTTTAGGAAAACCGGTAGGTAGTGACGATAAAAACAAGAAGTCAACTTATGTTTCTGTCAAAGGCATTGATCAGTCAAAACACGATGTAAAATATTTATCTGACCAGGCTCTTGAAATTCTGCGCTCATTCAAAAATCGCAATCTGTTTCTCGAAGAACTTGTGGATATGTTGATTTCCCGCAACAAGTAAAGATAAACGCCCTCGATGTTCGAGGGCGTTTTTTGTTAAATTAAACTGAAAATTACTGTTAAGACAGCAAACAGTATAATTGTGATCAATGTCATGGAAGACAAAGAAGCGGATATAAGACCTCGTTCCTTTGGATCATCGGCAAATACCGGGATCACAAAAGGCGGCGGCAGAATAAACATCAAGAGTGCAGCACCTTCGAAGATCATATTATTAAGTAGCGTTCTGTTGACCAACACAATGATGCCGTATGCTATCGCGCAAACCACAAGCCGCATGCCGATCATTCCTGCGGTTTGCTTCCAGCGCATATCCTTAATTGACAAATCATAGCCAATTACCAACAGGATCGCCATTGCCGTTGGCGCACTCAGGAAGGATGTTAATCCATCCAACACGCCGTTAACCTTCCATTGTGTAAGTTGCTGATAAAAGCCTGTAGCGCCGATCAACACACCAATTCCGGTTGCCCAGAGAATCGGTGTATGAAGCATATCTTTGATGATTTGCTTTACATTGCGGTTGCCGGATATGGTGATTTTAAAGACGGTAAAGACAAATAGTGTTTGCCCAATATCAATGATGGCAAAACTGGAATTATGTTCGTTGGGGAATAATAAGGCGAACAGGGCATATCCCAGCATTCCTGCTTCACAACCTGCAGCAAGAAACGGCGCAAGGCTACTTTTAACTCGAAAGACTTTTGTGATGATGTGACCTAGGATCAGCGCAACGCAACACACAAGAAACATTAACACGGGGATAGCAATGGTGCTGGGGGCATATTCTGCCGTTGCGAAGGCGTTTAACAGAACAAATGGCAGTGTTAAATTAATCACAATTTTTTTGAGTGTATCAATACCGTTGCGGTCGACAAATTGCCTTGTTCTGCAAAAAATTCCCATTGCCAATGCGGCAAAAACAGGAAGCGCCGTTTGAATAACGGAAATCACTTTATCCATAAGTTACTTAATGACGCCCTTCTGTAAAATGATGTTTGCGTAGATCTCGGTCTCACCGGTTTGCAGAATGCAATAGCAATCCTTTGCTTCGTCGTAGAAATCGAAACGGTCGATATTGCCTACAGCGTCTGCACCGCGATCGTCATACTTTGCAACGGTTTGCTTATATGTTTCCCAAACTGGGATCACAAGATCCTTGTCACAGTCCATCTTTTCCATCAGAATTGCAGGCTTATCAACATAGGTATCCAGAGGGATCACCTGCAAAATTGCATCCAGAAGTTCGGGAACACCGTGACCATCTGCACGAAGGAAAATCGCGCCTTTTGCTTTTGCCATAGAGGCACCGGGGAAATTGCCGTCGCCAATGCAGATGCGATCGCTGTGACCCATTTCGCAAAGAACTTTTAAAAGTTCCGGGGAGAGAATTGGGGGGATGTTTTTTAACATAAGTATACCTCCGATGTGTTGACAAATTTATTTGCAAGGCTATAATAAAAGAAAAAAAGGGGATGTTACTATGGACTTCGCGGAACAAGTTGCACTATTCTCCAAATATGCAGAGGAGAAGGGACTAGTAAATAGCATTGAGGGAAACCTGTCTGTCATCGACAGAACTACCGGCAATATTTACATTACACCCTCTCATAAAATGAAAGCACGGCTTACACCGGAAGAAATCTGTATAATTGATCCGAATGGGAATCAGATTGCCGGTATTTATCCACGCTCTTCTGAGTTTTTCCTGCATGAGGCAGCATACAAGGCCCGCTCGGATATTGGTGCAGTAGTCCACTGTCATGTACCTTACTTAACGGCTTATGCCTTGGCATATCGTGATTTTGATACACCTAAGGATACGTTTTTAAGCACATTCTTCGGTAAGATCCAGTGTTTGCCCTATGGCGAACACGGCACCCATGGCATCCACGCAGGCATTGAAAATGCGCTGACGGATAACCGACCGGTTGTATTACTTGGCGGTCATGGCATTGTATGTGTCGGGGATGACCTGGAAGCGGCAATAGGTTGGACAGAGGCAGCGGAAAATTACGCAAAGACCATAGCGATTCGCGATAAGTTAATGGGATTCTAAAAAGTGGCGGTCATACGACCGCCACTATTTTGTTTTGCAAGATTACTTGTACATAGGACCGTAAGTAGCGCAGGCACGGTAGTCCTGGCCTTCCTTGTCCATACCAAATGCGTTCCAGCATGCGGGACGGTAGATCTCGTCCTCGGGAACATTGTGCATGCAGACAGGAATGCGGAGCATAGAGCACATAGTGATCAGATCCGCGCCGATGTGGCCATAGGAGATAGCACCGTGGTTAGCACCCCAGTTCATCATAACTTCATAAGCGGTCTTGAAGGGAGAACCTTCCTTGCCGTCGCAACGAGGTGCGAACCAAGTGCAGGGCCAAGTG
>JAZQBF010000228.1:0-23380 GCA_045545615.1 Faecousia sp. | reverse complement strand
TACCGACGGCGCATCGGGACTCATGGCGGAGGCAGAGCGGGAATTATCCCGTTTGTCCAGACTTACTGACAGTTTTTCCGATCTTCACAGCCGTGTAACAGATCTGATGTACCAGGTGCAGGATGTGGCGGAGGAGATTCTTTCCACAAGAGACGAACTTTCTTATTCCGACGAGGAACTGGATAAGATCGAATCCCGGCTGGATGTGATTCATCGCCTTCGCAGAAAGTATGGCGCGACCTGCGAGGATATTCTTGCTTATTTGGATAACGCAAAAAAAGAATTGGATGAGATCGAATTTGCAGATGACCATATTGAGAAACTGAAAAAGAAATGCGCGCAGGCAGAAAATGATGCGATTGCTTCTGCAAAGAAATTGCAAAAAAGCCGTAAAATCGCTGCGGGAGATTTGTCCGGTCAGATTTTGTCGGAACTTACCCAATTGGATATGCCGAAAGTGCAGTTTGCCTGCCAGTTTACAGAGACAGACCTTGGCGCAAACGGCATTGATTCTGTTGTGTTTTATATGTCTGCCAATGCCGGCGAGGCGCTGAAACCCTTAAGTAAAGTCGCTTCCGGTGGCGAACTTGCCCGTATTATGCTGGCTATGAAAAATGTACTTGCAGAGCAGGATCAAGTGAATACACTGATATTTGATGAAGTGGACACCGGTGTTTCCGGTCGTGCAGCCCAAAAAGTTGCGGAGAAACTTCGTTCTGTTGCCAAGAATAAGCAGGTTCTGTGTGTAACCCATTTGCCGCAGTTGGCTGCGTTGGCATCTACCCATTTTCTTATTGCAAAAGAGGAACGGGGCGGCAGGACCTATACAAATGTTACGCCGCTTGATCTGGAAGGACGCAAGCGGGAACTGGCGCGGATCATCGGCGGTACGAATATTACGGATACAACACTGAAGAGCGCAGAAGAGATGCTGGTTATGCAGCAATAATACATCTTGACAAAAAATGCACTTTTTGTTAGGATATTGCAGTAAACACTGTGATGGGAAGAAGTAAGCAGCCCCTTTCTTTCAGAGATCTGCCGGTTGGTGCAAGGCAGAAGATATGTTGCCAAAATACCTCCCGGAGTGGCTTTCCTGAAAGAATAGTAGGGGAAGACGGGTGCGCCCGATATCGCGTTTGCGTCTTTGACGCAGTAAGGGTATATCTGTGAGGATATGCCAAACACGAGGTGGTACCGCGTTTTTACGCCCTCTGTCTGATGGCAGAGGGCGTTTATTATGTATTATCTTTGGAGGAGATTCAAATGAAATTATATGATGAACTGGTTGCCCGTGGCTTGATCGCCCAGGTCACCAATGAAGACGAAATCCGCGAGATGATCGACAACGGCAAAGCCACATTCTATATTGGTTTTGACCCCACTGCCGATTCTCTGCATGTAGGTCACTTTATGGCTTTGTGCTTGATGAAACGTCTGCAGATGGCAGGCAATAAGCCTATTGCACTGATTGGCGGCGGTACTGCTATGATCGGCGATCCTTCCGGTAGAACCGATATGCGTTCTATGATGACCCAGGAGACCATCCAGCATAACTGCGATTGTTTCAAAAAGCAAATGGAGCGGTTCATTGAGTTTGGCGAAGGCAAGGCACAGATGGTCAACAATGCTGACTGGCTGCTGAAACTGAACTATGTGGACTTCATCCGTGAGATCGGCGGTTGTTTCTCTGTGAACAATATGCTCCGGGCAGAGTGCTTTAAGCAGAGAATGGAAAAGGGTCTGTCTTTCCTTGAGTTTAACTATATGCCCATGCAGTCTTACGACTTCTATTATCTGTATCAGCACTACGGCTGCAATATGCAGTTCGGTGGTAACGACCAGTGGAGCAATATGCTGGGCGGCACAGAACTGATTCGCCGCAAACTGGGCAAGGATGCCCATGCAATGACCATTACGCTGCTCCTTAACTCTGAGGGCAAGAAAATGGGTAAGACCGCAAAGGGCGCTGTTTGGCTTGATCCTAATAAGACAACACCTTTCGACTTCTATCAGTATTGGCGTAATGTGGAAGATGCGGATGTGTTGAAATGCATTCGTATGCTCACATTCCTGCCTCTGGAGCAGATCAATGAGATGGATTCCTGGAAGGATGCACAACTGAATACAGCCAAGGAAATCCTTGCATTTGAATTGACAAAACTTGTCCACGGTGAAGAAGAGGCAACCAAGGCGCAGGCTGCTGCAAAGGCTCTGTTTGCCGGCGGCGGTGACGATGCCACGATGCCCACCACAGAGATTACAGCAGATCAACTGGTGGACGGTAAAATTGGCATTTTGACGTTGATGGTTACCTGTGGACTTGCGCCCAGCAATAAGCAGGCGCGGCAGTTGGTGGAGCAGGGCGGGGTTTTTGTCAATGACGAAAAAGTTCCCGCTCCTCAGTTTGCTGTCACGGAAGAAATGCTCAAAGAAGGCGTAAAGATTCGTAAGGGCAAAAAGGTTTTCCACAAGGCAATTTTGGCATAAAGTAAAGGCGGTCATAGACCGCCTTTCTTAATGAATTCTTATATAGACAATTGGTCTGAAATTATGTATAATAATGCTTGTAAATAAAATAGAATGCGGGGTTTGAATATGAAACTCAATTACAAACGCACTGTTTTGGTAGGCTTTGCATTTTTCCTGATTTGCGCATTTTGGCAGGTCTACGATGTCACCATTGCAATGACGCTGACCAGTAAATTTGGTTTAAGCCAGACCGCTTCCGGTTTCGTGATGGCGCTGGATAATATTTTGGCGCTGTTTATGTTGCCCCTGTTTGGCGCTATTTCCGATAAACATAAGGGAAAGAGTGGCCGCCGTACACCTTTTGTCCGCACCGGAACGATTCTGGCTGTGGTTTTCTTGCTACTGCTGTCTTTTGCGGACAATGCCCAGTTAAAGAATATCGACCGCTACTCCAAAGTAAATGACCCTGCCACAATGGGCATTATTTATGATGAGCAGAAAGATACTGTTTTACAGACCCCGGAAGGCGTTGATTTTAAACTGGCAGATGAATACACCAGAGAAGAATTTTGCAACCTGACCACAGATTCCAAGATTACGGAAAAGAATGCCTTTGGTCGTGATGTAGAAGTCAATCTCTATACCCGCCATGTTGTGCCTGCCCGGCAGGCCTGCGCTGCAACGGTTACAGCAAGCAATCCGACTACACTGATCATTTTCCTTGGGATTTTGCTGCTTCTGCTGATTTCTATGGCGACTTTCCGTACACCTGCTGTCGCTTTGATGCCCGATGTGACGCTGAAACCCCTCCGCTCCAAGGCAAATGCTGTTATCAATCTGATGGGCAATGCCGGCGGTATCATCGTTTTGGGCCTGGGCTCTGTTTTGGCAATCTCCAAAGTGAAAAATGCCTATATGAGTTACACTTTGGTGTATGGCATTGTTGGTGCGATTATGCTGATCGCTCTGGTGATTTTCCTGGTGAAAGTCAAAGAGCCCCAGTGGGCATCCGAAATGCAGACACAAAGCGTTGCTTTGGGCCTTGACAAAGAAGAAACGGATGAACCGGGCACAAAGAAGAAACTGGATAAAGCGCAACTGCGGAGTTTGATCTTTATTCTGGCATCCATCGTTTTGTGGTTCTTTGGCTACAATGCCATCACTTCCAAGTATACAGTTTACGCGCAGAATGTTTTGGATAAGGATGCGACCACGACATTGCTCCTTGCCAATGTAGCAGCAATTATCGCTTATCTGCCTGTTGGTTTTGTTGCTTCCAAAATCGGTCGAAAGAAGACCATTCTTGCCGGCGTTGCAATGCTGTTTACCGCATTCTTTGTTGGCTGCTTTATGACCGCATCCAGCCCCAACTGGTTGATGACTGCTATGTTTATCCTCGCCGGTGTTGCCTGGGCTACCATCAATGTGAACTCTTTCCCCATGGTTGTCGAAATGTGCTCCGGTGCAGATGTGGGCAAATACACCGGTTACTACTACACCGCATCCATGGCTGCCCAGTCTCTGACACCCACAGTGTCCGGTTTGTTTATGGATCATATTGCAATGACAAGTTTGTTTCCTTACGCATCGATCTTTGTTGGCCTTGCTTTCTTTACGATGCTGATGGTCAAGCATGGCGATGCCAAGCCAGAGAGCAAGAAAGGCCTGGAAGCGCTGGATATTGACGACTAACGGAGATCGATGATGACAGTAATTCTAATTGTTCTTTTGATCCTTGGCGCATTATTTGTTTTTGCCACAAGATGCAGAAGAAATCATAACGATTACCACAAACTGGAAGGCTTTTTCTACGCTCACAGAGGTCTCCACGGTAAAGGCATTCCGGAAAACAGCATGCTGGCATTCCAAAAGGCTAAGGAGGCTGGTTATGGTATTGAACTGGATGTTCATTTGCTTTCGGACGGCAATCTTGCGGTTATTCATGATTCAACCCTGAAACGCACCACCGGTATGGATGGTGTTGTGGAGGATCTTAAAACAGAAGATTTATCCCAATGCTATCTGGAAAATACTCTGCAAACCATTCCGCAATTTCAGCAGGTTTTGGATTTGTATAATGGCGCAGCACCGTTGATCGTTGAACTGAAATGCTTCCGGAATAATTATGCTGCGCTTTGTGAGGCAGCCTGCAGGATGCTGGATAATTACAATGGCGTTTATTGCCTTGAATCCTTTGACCCAAGATGTATCCGCTGGCTGAGAAAGAACCGTCCGGAATTGATCCGTGGTCAACTTGCAGAAAATTATTTTAAATCCAAGTCTTCGCCACTGCCGTGGTATTTGAAGTTTCTGCTTTCTTGCCAACTGATGAATTTTCTTGTTTTGCCGGATTTTGTGTCATATAAATTTGAAGACAGAAAGCACATCAGTAATTTTCTCAGCAGAAAAGTCTGGGGCGCGCACTGCGTAACCTGGACAATTCAAAAGCAAGAGGATTTTGATACTGCCCGGAAAGAAAACTGGCTACCCATTTTTGAAGGATTTTGTCCGTAATATATAAACAGCACTGCTAAACCTTGCAGTGCTGTTTATTTTAAGACAGTAAGCATTCCAGTAGCGCCTTCTTGTTTGCTAATTCCAGTTCTGTCAATGGGAGTCTGCAACTGCCGCAGTCATAGCCGATCATTTTCATTGCCGCTTTTACCGGAATGGGATTTACTTCACAGAACAGAAGATCGATCAGCGGCTGAAAACTCTGCTGAAATGCGGATGCGGAAATGTAGTCACCTGAAAGGGCTGCATTTGTCATTTCCACCGTTTGCTTAGGATAAACATTGGATAGTACGGAAATAACACCGCTTCCGCCTAATGCAATTACCGGCACGACCATATCGTCATTTCCTGCCCATACTGAAAAATTGGGGCAAGAGGAAAGAATTCTCGTGATTTTCGCAATGCAGGTACTTGCTTCTTTTACACCGATGATATTCGGCTTTGCACACAATTTTTGATATACGCTAACGGGAATATCAACACAGGTTCGGCTGGGTACGTTATACAGAATAATCGGTAGATCCACATTGTTTGCAATGGTCAGATAATGCGCGTACAGCCCGTCAGGAGTCGCTTTGTTGTAGTATGGAGATACGATCAAAAGACCGTCAACGCCAACACCTTGAGCACATTTGCTTAGGTAGACAGCGTGTTCTGTGGAATTAGAACCGGTTCCTGCAATGATAGCGCATTGGTCGCCGACATAGTTTTTTCCCCGCTCGAACAATTCGATTTTTTCAATATCTGTCAGTGTGGCTGATTCGCCGGTGGTCCCGGATAGGACAACTGCCTTTACACCTGCGTCGATTTGCCTGCGCAGGAGTTGCTGCAACATCGGATAATTCACTTTTCCGTTGTAAAAAGGCGTTACAAGGGCGGTGCAGACCCCTGGGAATAATACTTGCTTCATAGGACCATCCCTCCGTTTTAGTCTATGCGACAAGTTCCTCATTTGCGTGTTGCAAAAGAGAAGAAAATCGTCTATACTATGAAAAGTGAAAATTCCATTTGGAGGAAAATTTAGTGAAGACCAGTGATTTTTGGTATGACCTGCCGGAAGAGTTGATCGCACAGACACCGCTGCAAAAGCGAGATAGTTCCAAACTTTTGGTTCTGGGTAAAGATTCCGGCGAGATCGCACACCGTTATTTTTATAATATTGTGGATTATTTGCAACCGGGAGATTGCCTGGTTATGAACGACTCCCGGGTTCTGCCTGCCCGGCTTTTAGGGCAAAGACCCACCGGCGGCGCTGTGGAACTGCTGCTTTTGCGGGATCTGGGTGATAACTGCTGGGAATGTTTGGCAAAACCCGGACGGAAGTTAAGGGAAGGGCAGGAAGTGGTGTTTGGTTCCGGTGAACTGACCGCCACGATCCGGCAGGTTTGCGATGACGGAAACCGTATTGTAGAGTTTCATTATCACGGAATATTTCTTGAAGTGTTGGAACGGTTAGGTAAAATGCCGTTGCCACCTTATATTAAAGCAGAACTGCAAGATCAGGAGCGGTATCAGACGGTATATTCCAGAGAAGTTGGATCTGCAGCAGCACCCACTGCCGGTTTACATTTTACCAATGATCTGTTGAACACTTTACGGGAAAAGGGCGTGGAAACTGCCTTTGTGACCCTTCACGTTGGTCTGGGAACATTCCGTCCTGTAAAAGTTGACGATGTTTTGGATCATCACATGCATTCCGAACTATGTATGATCAACGAGGAAACGGCGCAGAAACTGAATAGAACCAGACAAAATGGCGGCCGTATCATTTGTGTTGGTACAACATCTTGCCGTACGTTGGAGTCCCTGGTTTTGGAAGACGGAAATTTTGCTGCCGCTTCCAAATGGACGGATATTTTTATTTATCCCGGATACCGTTTTAAAGCGATGGATGCGTTGATTACTAATTTCCACCTGCCGGAAAGCACCCTTGTAATGTTGGTTTCTGCCTTTGCAGGCAGAGAGAATGTACTTGCGGCTTATGAGGAAGCGGTGAAAAACCGTTATCGGTTTTTCTCTTTTGGCGATGCAATGTTTATTGGATAAAAGAGGTTGTTATGTTTGAACTTTTAAAGACAGAAGGAAAAGCCCGCCGCGGCGTATTTACCTGCGCTCACGGAACAGTGCAGACACCGGTTTTTATGAATGTGGGCACACAAGGCGCAATCAAAGGCGCTTTAAGTGCAAAAGATCTAAAAGATATTGGTTGTCAGGTGGAACTTTCCAATACCTATCACTTACATTTAAGACCCGGTGATCAATTGGTGAAAGAATGCGGTGGCCTGCACAAGTTTATGACCTGGGATGGACCGATTCTTACCGATTCCGGTGGATTCCAAGTGTTTTCTTTGGCGTCTTTGCGGAAAATCAAAGAAGAGGGAGTTACCTTTGCTTCTCACATTGACGGCCATAAGATTTTTATGGGACCTGAGGAGAGTATGCAGATCCAATCCAATTTAGGTTCTGATATCTGTATGGCTTTTGATGAGTGCATCGAAAATCCTGCGCCCCGGGAATATGTAAAACAGAGCGTGGACCGTACATTCCGCTGGCTGGAGCGCTGCAAGGCTGAAAATGCCCGTCTGAATGCACTTCCGGATACCGTCAATCCCCAGCAAATGCTTTGGGGTATCAATCAAGGTGGCACCTATGCAGACATTCGCGTTGATCATATGAAACGCATTGCTGATCTGGATCTGCCCGGATACGCCATTGGCGGTCTTGCTGTGGGCGAAACCGCAGAGGAGATGTACGATATTATCGAAGCGGTCGAACCCCATATGCCGGCGGACAAGACCCGGTATTTGATGGGTGTCGGTACGCCGACCAATATCATTGAGGCGGTAGCCAGAGGCGTTGACTTCTTTGACTGCGTTATGCCTGCCAGAAATGCCCGCCACGCCCGTCTATTTACTTGGGAAGGCGCGATCAATCTGAAGAACGCGAAGTATGCCAAGGATTTAAATCCCATTGACAGGCAATGTGATTGCCCGGTGTGCCGCCGTTATTCCAGAGCCTATATCCGTCATCTGTTTGTTGCGGAAGAAATGCTGGCGATGCGTCTTTGCGTAATGCATAATTTGTACTTCTACAACAAACTGATGGAAAAAATCAGGGATGCGTTGGATAATGGCACATTTGCTTCCTTCAGAAATGAATATTCTGAAAAATTAAGCAGAAGGATCTGAAATCCTATTGCTTTTTACCAAAATAATGGTATAATGTTAAAAAACATACAAAGGAGTAATTGTTTATGAATTTCTTAGCAACACCCGCAGGTGGCGGCGGCACGATCATTATGTTGGTTGTAATGGTTGCCGTATTCTATTTTATGTTGATCCGTCCTGAGAACAAGCGCAAGAAGGAAGCAGAACAGATGCGTTCTTCCGTTAAAGCCGGCGATGAGATCACTACTATTGGTGGTATCGTTGGCAAAGTCGTAAATGTTAAGGACGACAAGATCGTCATTGAAACCGGCGCAGACCAGGTTCGTGTTGAGTTTGCCAAGTGGGCGATCTCCACCAATGACACTGCCGCAGCCAATGCCAAAGAGGAAGCAAAGAAAGCCGCTGAAGCAAAGGCAAAAGCAAAAGCCGAAAAAAAGGCAAAGAAGAATAAGGATAACTAATATTGAATATATAAAAAAGCACCCAAAAGGGTGCTTTTTTATATATTCAGTAAAATAACCGAGATTACACCGAGCAGTACGCCTATATACTGGAGTTTAGTCAATTTTTCCTTAAAGCAGCCAACTGAAATGAGAAATGTTGCAATTAGGCTGCCGGATGATATGATAGGAAACATCACAGACGCGCGCATAGTGTTTGCCAAAGATAATACAAAAACGTTTGTTAGCGCATTTGATCCGCCGCATATTACATAAAAGGGAAAACCCGTCTTTAGGTGAGTTACAAATCGATTCTTTTCCCGGTATAGAGCCGTGATCATCAGAATAACAGAAGATAGGATCAATGCAACGATCATAAACTCGTTTTTGTATTGCGCATTGCATTTGATCTGTTGCGCTTTTTGGATAACAGAACAAAAGCCATTTCCTAAAAATGCAAGAAAGACAAATAGAAGCCATTTGAGATTTACTTTTTTTATCTCTCCTTTTTGTGTCATATTAACAAGCAGTAATGACAGTAGCAGACAACCTAACCCTAACATAAGAAAGATACCAAATGATTCGTTCAAAACCATCAGACCATACAATGTGGGTAGTACTAACGAACAGGATATGATCAAAGCGGATAAGGAAAGAGGACCTGTCCTTACAGCCAATAGGGAGAAAACCATAAAGACGCTGTAACTAATGCCAAAAAGTATTGCATAAATAATATAATCTCTTGAAAAATTGAATTTTTTCGCACCGGTTACTGCAAAGAATAAAAGCGCAACCAATGTGCATGCAAAAGCAAAAGTAAAATCTCCACAAGCGTGTTGCTTGCTGTACAATTTCTTTGTTGTGTCCTGCGCGGCTAACGTAAATATGATAATAACTAACATCCACGTCATAATGGTTATACCTTAATTATTACATAGTCTGCTGCGGGGACTGTCACATACCAGTCGTTATTTTCGCCTTTTTCCAAAATAACTTTACCTGTGCCACTTGTTATGATTTTTGGGGTTTCTTTCTCTCGGAACGATACTTTTACTCTGCGGTCTGCTTCGGGAAGAATCGTATCGCCACAGAGCAAATCACGCTCATTTCCTTCGTTGTTGAAGATGGACAGATACCGGTTGCCGATTTCGTCTTTACTCAAAAGCCACAACAAACTGTCAACCGTACAATCCAAGTGCTCCTGAGATAGTTTGCGGATCTGCCGATCCATTTCTTTCAGATCTTTGGATTCAATAACAGGTATCGAGCCTGCGTTGCCGCTACGGGCAAAACTGCTGTCGTAAGACGCATCGATCAATGCGGTATATTTAGAAAAAACTTCCTGACCGGCATCGGCGTAAATAATATCAAACAAATCACCAAAGCGAGAATTTGTTAAAGTCTTTCCTTCGTTACCAAGTGGTTCAATGCGTTCATATATGTATTTTTCAACATCGTGGATATGGGTGAAGAAGTTTGTTTCTTCTTCGTTCAGTGGGGAACTCATATACAGATTCCAGGGTTGTCCCAGTTCCCGTGCCTCTAACAATTTGCCTACCTCCAGAACGCTGTAACGGACAGGCATAACAATTGCGAAGGGAATAACGGGACGAATTCTACCTATTTTGTGCGCAAAATCGATAAATTCTTTTTTTGCTTCACCGTATGGGGACAGGGTGAAAGTCTGCATATTTGAATAACTGCAGTTGAGACCCCATTCTTCGGATAAGTAGTGTGCGCCAGCCATCAACGAATAGTAGTAAATACGCTTCTGCAGCAGACGGGAACTACCACCATTGGCACCGTGTGATGTAAAATCATCCGGATGGAGTTCTTGTGTCAAATACCACTCATTACCGGGCTCGTTATTGAAACAAGGCATAGAATAACCTGTGTAGTCATCTCGGTGCATCCAGGTTTCATAGTAGACACCCCAGGTCTTTTTACTACCCTCAGCAACACCGCGGGTAATGGCTACTTCCTGACGCATTTGCGGGATCTGCCAACCCACTTCCGGCATAAAGGTTTTGATGCCCAACTGGTCATAAATACGAACTGCCTGATAAGCGCTGTCACAAGGGAGAATATGACCGTCAACATCCGCCATTCTTCTGCGGAACATATCCGTCATTTCTTCCAACCATTGCTGATAGGTGTGGGCATATTTCATTTTTGCATATACTTCAGGCGGGTCTTGCGAAAGTTTTGAGAGCACAGTGCCGTCTGGCATTTTCGCATAGGGTCGGATCATTTTTTCTTTAAATTCGTTCAGATCATACGGTCCATCGTGACCCATAACTTTGCGGATGGTATTCCAGTCGCTATTGCGGCGGTTTGATCCGCTTTCGTGGAGTTGAAAACCCAGGAACCAGTCGCCAAGAAGATCCGCATAAAGTTTAATCAGGTTTTTGTCATAGGGATATGTATGCCAAGTGATGCCGCCGGCGATCCGGTCAATATAGAATGCGTAGTCTCCATTCTTTAACATATTATGGAGTCGCCCACCCGGCTGCGCAATGACGTTAAATTTTTCATTTTCGGGCATTGCAAAACAATGCTGAATCTTAAATCCGGAATCATCATTCAGAAGATTATTTTTTACCAAGCCATCAAAATATTTTTCGTTATAGACGTGGAAAAATTTCATTTGAAAACCTCCCAATGTATAACTTTAATAACATCATACATTTCGTTAAATGATCTTACAATAGATATTCTTCCTAAAATGTTGCACTTTCTTCCTTGTTGAAGTATAATAAGATAAGAAATGATGAAAGCGAGATGAGTGTTTGCGATTTTTATACAATGTCGACCAGATTCATAAATTGTTGGATGCTGTTTGCGCATTGACCGGCATCAGTATGGCCTTTCTGGATGATAAAAACCGTTTTATTTGTCAGAGTGTGGTTGATAACGATTATTGTGCGCAAATACAGGAAATTGGCAACAATCGTGATAATTGTAATTGTTCGGATATGAAACTACTTGAAATGTCGAATCAAAGCGGAAAGTATGAATGTCATATCTGCTATGCAGGTTTATATGATGCGGCAATACCTTTGATAAAAAACGGTGTTCGCGCCGGAAGTGTGATTATGGGTCGGATTCGGACAGGAGAGTCTAAAATGCCCCAGTTTGCCGATCGAAGTACAACGCTTTGCAAATTATATGAGAGTCGTCCTATATTCACAGATGAGCAATTGGAAAGCCTTCGTATTCTACTTCCGAACATTCTATTTGAGAGCGCTGTTGTTGTGGAATTTGATTCCGTTTTTAACGAAGTGATTGATTATATTAATAATAATTTAGATCAACCATTGACGATAGACAGTCTTTGTACGCGGTTTCATATTTCTAAGAATGTATTGTATCAGCAGTTTCGTGAACAACTAAATACTACGATAAATTCATATATCACTGACAGAAGATTGGACGCAGCGAAGCAGATGCTGAAATCTTCAAATTTGCCAGTATATATAATTGCTGAAAAAGCGGGTTTTGGCTGTAGTACATACTTTAATCGCGTTTTTAAAGAAAAGACCGGTATGACACCTGCGTCATACAGAAAAGCCGAAAAGTGTAAATAGAAAAGCCGGACTTTGTGTCCGGCTTTTTTGTAGATTAATTGCTTCCGGTAGTGGTATACCCGTCACAATTGTTGTTGCTACTGCAATCATTTTGCCTGTCGCAGTTTCTTGGTGCGAACTGGGCAACGGGGAAGGGGATCTTGGAAAAGATCTCGCAGGGATCTTCTGCGCAGCAAGTGTCTGTATCACAACACTCCTTGGTTGGGATGCTGTAATCAAGCACCGGCACGATCAGTTGTGCATCCCGTTCAAGACGAATAATGGAAAACTGTCCGAGGGTCACAAACAGACGGCGTTTGTCGCCGGACAGTACCAATTCGTCGTCAAAGAATTTACAGATTTCTCCAGGGATCTGGGCAACGGTTGCATCCGAACAATGGATGTCGCATATATCGCGAATCTTTGAACTGAGCACCATAGGATCCAATACTTCCACAACGGCTGTGGGGAAATTGGCACTGTACCGGGTGTAGCCGTCCGGCGCGCACAATTTTGTGTCACTTGTGAAAATGTGGGCTTTGCTCTCTTCGCCGCAAAGAACGGCTCTTTTTGTAAACGCTGCCAAACCATATAATGCCGCAGGCCTTGCAGCGCCGATGGTTGCATCTGCAAATATCCGGTAGTAGAACGTTACGTCAATGCAATAGTGGTTTTTATCAAATGCCACAGGTTCAACATCGATATAAGTATACAGAAGATCTGCGCAGCGTACTTTTGCTCCGGTTGCGCTTTCCAGCAAAGACTGAGACCCTCTTGTCAAGTAGACGCGAAGGTCTTCGATACAATCTTTATCTCTGCAACTGTCTGTGATCTTACGGGCGTGTATGGATAATGCCTCGTTCAGATCATCCGGACAGCAATGTATATTTCCGTATGTGTAGTCTGACATATTTTTACCTCCCATCGAGATATTGGCAATATAAGCGAAGGTGCTTATAGGACAGTTTATGCAAAGATGGGATGTCTGTGATAAAAATAAACACGGGCCGTCCCTTTGGACGACCCGTAAATATCAGATGAATCTGTATTCAGTTTCAGAATGGTAGGGGGTATTTGCCGGTACAAAAGGCTGCTTCCATTCCGGGTGATTGACGGAATCCGGGAAATGCTGTGTTTCCAGACAGATGCCACCTCTGCGGGGATAGTGGATGCCGTCTTTGCCGGGGTTATTCAGATAGTTGCCGGAGTAAAACTGGACACCGGGACAACTGGTATAGACCTGCATTGTAATGCCGGTTAAATCACTATAAAGTGTAGCGCACGGCTGAGAGTCAATTACAAAATTGTGGTCATAACCGCCTTGGAATTTAAGCGGCTCATATTCTTTGCCAATGTCCTGCCCAATGGGTTTTGCCACGTGGAAATCCATGGGAGAGCCGGTTACATCACGCACTTCACCGGTGGGGATACTTTCTTCGTCAGCAACTGTAAATTTGTTGCAGGCAAGTTGCAGCATTTGATCCATTGCAAATTCAGGTTTGTTGTGACCGGAAAGATTGAAGTAAGAGTGGTTTGTCATATTAAAAACAGTATCTTGGTCGCAGATGCCGTTGTAGATCAGTTTCAGTCCGTTTCCGTCAATTTGGTATGTGATGCTGATCTCGGCGTTACCGGGATAACCCTGGTCGCCGTCGGGACTACTGATGGCAAATGTAATGGCATCTTTTTTATGCTCTGCTACTTGCCAAATGCGATAGTCAAAACAATCCGGTCCGCTGTGGAGGTTGTTCTTGTTGTGATCGTTGGTGGCAAGTTTGTATTCCTTTCCGTTCATTGAAAAACGGGCGCTGCCGATTCTGTTTGCATTTCTGCCAACGGTTGCGCCAAGATGGCCGCCGAGGGTTGCATATGCATTGACATCATCGTAACCTAATACAACATCGGTAATGGTTCCATCTTTTGCAGGAACATACAGCCTGACCAAGGTGGCACCGAAATCGGTGACCATTGCAGTTATGTTGCCGGAAGAAATTGTGTAGAGGGAAGCATTCTCACCGGTGGGCAATGTACCAAAAGATTTTTTCATAGTTAAAACCTCCATAATCTGTTACTAATGGAATTATATATGAAATTATGACAGAATTCAAACAGTATTTTAAGTTGTTGAAATATTATTTGAAAATGTTATAATAAAACTGCAGTAAGTGAGGTGTTTGCTTTGATCGATATTCATGCGCATATCTGGGGAAAGTGCATAGAAGCGGGAAAACGCTCTATTCTGCAAGCGGCAGAAAAATATGGCGTCCAGCGCGTATATGTCTCAGGTTTGCAAAGTTATTATTCCGATGAGGAAGAAGTTGATTTTTTGAATCGCGCAGTATACACATTTATGCGGGAAAGTCAAGATGTGATCGGAGGAGCGGTATATGTCAACCCCCGCAATAAAAATGTGATGGATGAGATCAAAAGAGCGACGCAGGATCAGGGATTCGATATAATCAAATTATGGTGCTGCACCCTTGCAGATGATCCAACTGTAGATCCGATTATGGATTATGCGGCGTTAAACGGTATCCCGGTTTTGTTTCACGCCTTTAAGAAAGCGGAAGGACAGATACCTAACGAATCCACCGGCGTACATATTGCAAACATTGCAAAACGCCATCCTGATACAAAGATCATAATGGCGCACTGCGGTGGCAATGGCTATGATGGCATACCCTGTGTCCGCGAACTGAACAATGTGTGGTGTGACCATTCCGGCTCGCCATTCCATAGAAACGAAATTCAATATGCGGTTGAGAACCTTGGCGCTGAAAGAGTGCTGTTTGGAACGGACAATGCTTTTGCGACCAATATTGCCCAGGTGATGGCGGCAGATTTGACAGAGGACCAAAGGGCATTGATCTTTAGCGGCAATGCCAAAAAAGTTTTAGACCGCAATTACCGCATATAAGAGGTGATATAATGGGTTTTGATGTAAACTGCTTTGTTGGCAACTGGCCGTTTTTTCGGGTCAAAGAAAATACATTTGAAAAATTAAAAGAACTGCACAGTAAAAACAATATTACCGGTGGCTTTGTTTCCTCGCTGGAATCGATCTTTTACCAAGATCCTTATGAGGCGGAGTCGCTGTTGTCACAGCAGATCAAGGATACCGGATATCAGCAGATTATGGTTTTGAACCCAATGCTGCCTGCATGGAAAAATGATCTTGTAAACGCTGTTCAAAAACTTGGCGTCAGTGGTGTGCGCTTGATGCCCGGTTTTCATGGATATGATCTGCTTAACGAAGGGGTATCGGAAGTGGTGTCCTTTGTGCGGGATAATGACTTGCGCTTTATGATCACATTGCGGATGCAGGATGATAGGACGGTGTGGATGCATAAACCGCAAACTGTATCGATGGAAGAAATTGCCGGGTTTTTAAAAAAACACAAAGATATTGCCATTATTTTAAACAATATCCATCTTCATGAGATCGATCAGTTACATAGTCTTGGGGTGAATTGGGAGAATGTATATGTAGATACATCTGGCTTCAAAGGCGGCGTAAATCCGGTGGAAACAGCCTTATCAAAGAAATTTTTGAAAGGGCATATTGTTTATGGCTCCGGCGCACCGCTTCTTGAAATTTATGCAACTGTTTTTCAATTGGAAATGGCAGATGCAGATGCTGTGGAAAAAGAACAGGTATTCAGTTGTGAAAAGTATTTTAGGGATAAATGAAATTCAGCCGCCTGCTTTTGCAGACGGCTGAATCTTTATAGACGCATCAGGCGTTTTCTTGCAATATTGATAGGACCTTCGTTCATGGTATTGATCCAGGCGAGGCTTTTGCCACATCCGTAAGCCACGCAGGAGTCGGCATCGTCAGCCAATGTGCACAGGATACCGGTGCTCTCGGTGATCAATTTGTCCATACCGAAGATCTGGCTGCCGCCGCCGGTAAGGGTAATGCCGTTGTCGGCGATGTCAGATACCAATTCGGGGGAAGTATCTTCCAAAACAGAAAGGATCTCTTCAACGATCTGTTTTGCCGGGCGCATCAAGTATCCATAGATCTCAGAAGAGAGAATGTTCAATTCTCTCGGCGTGCCGTTCTTTGCATCACGACCTCGTACTGTGATACTCACATCTTCCTGCCTGGGATAGACACAACCGATTTGGATCTTAATATCTTCCGCCGTAACCTGTCCAATGATAACACCGTATTTTCTGCGGATATTACGGATGATCGCTTCGTCAAAGGCGATGCCGGCGGTTTTGATGGAAGAGGAAACAGCCACATCGTTCATTGTCAAAACAGCAATATCAGTTGTGCCGCCGCCAATGTCCACAACCATGTGACCGTTTGGACCGCTGATGTCAAGATTTGCGCCAATGGCTGCAGCCATCGGCTCTTCAATCAGGTACACACGCCGTGCGCCGGCTTCAATGGCGGCATTGATAACGGTGCGTTCTTCTACCTCAGTAATGCCGCTGGGTACGCTGATGACCACTCTGGGCTTTGGAGCGAAGAATGTGGACTTAGATACGGACTTAAAGAGGATCTCCAACATTTTTACGGTCATCTCGTGGTCAGAAACCACGCCGTCTTTCATGGGGTGCATTGCCACTACATTTCCGGGAGTTCGACCCAGCATATTCTTGGCGGCAGAGCCGATCTGCAGTACCTTTCCGGAGTTTTTATCAACGGCAACGACCGCAGGTTCTCTGACCATAATTCCATTTTTGTCAACATAGATCAGCACATTGGATGTACCTAAGTCAATGCCAAGATCGTTTGAGAAAAGTTGCATACATTTCACCTTCAATTATTTCTTGTTATGGGGCGTAACTGCCAATGATGCAAAGTACACATCCTTTGCGCCGGCAAACAGAAGTGTTTTTGCACACTCTGAAGCAGTCGCTCCGGTTGTAAACACATCATCCAGCAGAAGAATCCGGTTGCCTTCTACAAGGCTTTTGTCTGTTGCTTTGTAAGCGCCCATTACATTTGCTTTTCGCTGGGCTTCATTGGGCAACGAAGATTGCGCCGGTGTATGGCGCACTTTTTTCAGCAACGGCTTCAGCGGTATGCTTAGTTCTTTTGCAATGACTTTGGCAAATAATTCTACCTGGTCATAGCCTCTTTTCAGTTTGCGGAGTTTGCTCACCGGCGCCCAGGTAATGTAGTCGATGTCTTCCGGCAGATCTTCATGAATCTTCATTGCAAGGGATCTTCCATAGGCGTTGGCGTAATTCCGCTTGTTTCCGAACTTATACCGCAGGATGCTTTTTCTAACATCGTCACTATAATACCACACAGTTGTCCATCCTGCAAGAAAAGAAATGTTAGATTTTGCTTTTGTATATTCAGGGGCGTAAATACGACAGTCGTTGCAATAATCTGTTTCGTTTTTCTTTAAAACTTTTCTGCATAATACGCACTTTGGTGGAAACAGAATGTCGTTAATTAAGTGAATCAGCATATCGTACCCTTCTTCTGGAGTCGTAATTTGAGACCGGCGTAGCGACGACGCACTTTTGCATTGGATGTCATAGCAGCAATGGTGTTCTCGCTGCCAACGATTACCAAAAGTTCTCTTGCTCTTGTGATCGCTGTATATAAAATACTTCTGTTAAGCAGATAACCGGAGGAGTTCCACGCCGCCAAAACCACGGCTTTATATTCGCTACCCTGGCTCTTGTGAACGGTCATAGCAAATGCAGGTTCCAGTTCGTTCAGTTGCGTAAAATCGTAGTCAACGATGCGGTCATCAAACTGAACAGTTAACTGCTCCATATCATTGTCTATGTCCAACACCGTGCCAACATCGCCATTGAAAACACCGGTTCCGATGGTTGTATTGTCGGTGCTTTTCCAGATGATTTCATAGTTGTTGCGAATTTGCATAACGCGATCGCCTACGCGAAAAGCATAATCGCCAAATTGCTTTTGTTTTTTGCCCGGGTCTGGTGGGTTGATCTGGGATTGCAACAATGTGTTTAGATGAACAGTACCGGAACCCCCGCGCTTTGTTGGGGAGAGCACTTGTATCTGTTCTGTAGGGATGCCCATATTCTGCGGAAGTCGTTTTGTGCACAGACCGGCAATCGTTGCGCCTATATCGTTTTCTGATTTTACCGGAAGGAAGAAAAAGTCGTGCTTTACATCCCGCAGTATCGGCATTTCGCCGTTGTTTACTCTGTGGGCGTTGGTAACGATCAGACTTTGTTGCGCCTGCCGGAAAATCTCTGTCAACCGAATGGAAGGCAGCATATCGCTACGCAGCATATCACGGAAAGGAAAACCGGGACCCACTGGCGGCAATTGGTCGGGATCTCCAACCAATATTAAACGGCAGTTATCCGGCAAAGCCTGGAGCAGGGAATAAAGCAGTTGGATATCCACCATAGACATTTCATCAACAATGACGGCATCTGCTTTCAGCCGGTTACTTTCGTTATAAGCGAAAATCAACTTGCCGCTTTGCGGGTCGATACCTGCGCCTAAAAGTCTGTGGATCGTGGATGCGTCATTTTCGGTGACCTCAGACAGTCGTTTAGCAGCACGTCCGGTTGGCGCAGCCAGCAGGCAACGCAGACCGATACTTTTATAAATGGACAGGATGCCGTTTAAGATAGTGGTTTTACCGGTGCCCGGTCCGCCGGTGATCAGCAGAAGACCGGAACTTGCTGCTTCATGAAGCGCCTTTTCCTGCTGTGGCGAATACTGGATCCCTTGAGCGAGTTCTGCCTGGCGGAGGGAATGCTCCAGTTTATTGGGCAGCAGGAATTTGTTTTCTGCAGCCTGCAACAGCCGGTTGGCAGAATAAACTTCTGCATTGTAAATTTCCGGAAGATAGATCACAGAAATATCCGCCAGAAAATCCGGTATTAACCGCTCTACTGCGATCAAACGGGAAATTGCGGTGGATACTGCATCTTCTTCGATGGAAAGAAGTTGCGCGGTAGCGGCGATCAGTTTGTCTTTGGGAAGGAAACAGTGACCGGAATTTAAGTTATATCGCAGTTCAAAAAGGATACCGGCCTCGATTCGCCGTGGGTCTGTTCCGTCAACACCCAGTTCGATCGCAAAGCGGTCCACAGCGCCAAAGGGCGCATCCAAGCCATCATCCATCAGCAGATAAGGGTCATCGTAAAGCAGATCAATTGCTTCGTTGCCATATAACTTGTATGTTCTTACTGCCAGTTCTGCAGGAAGGTGGTGCAGGGAAAAGAATTCCATAAGATGCCGCATACCCACCTGTAAGCGGAATGCTTCGCCGATTGCCATAGCCTTTGGTTCAGAAATACCGGAAATTTCAGCCAAGCGGTGAGGCTCTTTATCCATAACCATAAGTGTTTGATTGCCAAAACGGGCAACGATTCTTGCTGCCAACTTCGGACCGATTCCCTTAATAATGCGGCTGGAGAGATACCCGATAATTTCGGATTCTGTTTCCGGCAAAAGGCGCTCTAAGAATTCTGATTCAAATTGCTTGCCATAGGATGGATGACTGCTCCAATGCCCGGTGACCATTAACCGTTCGCCAATGCAGGGCAGGGGAATGGTGCCCACAACGGTGATCGTTTGGCTGCCGGGCACTTCAAGTCGTAATACGGAATAGCCGTTTTCGTAATTCTGGTATACGATTGCCCGGATAGTTCCCTGGATGATTTCCATTTCAGCCATATTTGATCACCTCATTTCTATTTATTATATTGTACAATATTTTTGTCGAAATGAAAAGGGGGATGCGTAATTATTATGTATATTGTATGCCAAAGTAAAGATATGTTAAAGAATTTAATAATTTTATACAAATAAAACATTTTGGTCTTGAATTCTCTACAGAATTTGGTTATACTATAAAATACCAAAATTTGTGAAATGATCTGGAGCGAATGAATGAAAGATATCTCTTTGCTTGTTTGGATGACACAACTTGGTCTTTCTGTTGCATTGCCGTTGGCAGGTTTTGTTTTTTTGGCAGTTTGGCTGAAAAATACTTTTGAATTAGGCGTTTGGGTTATTGTTATTGGCGTAATTCTTGGTATAATTTGTGCTGTGAATGGACTTGTTTCGTCTTTAAAGGCAATGCAATCTGTCGCAAAGGACAAGAAGAAAGAGAAACCGCCGGTTTCTTTTAATGAACATGAATAAATTGGAGGAACGTATGGATTCTCGTAAAATCGTCTTTCGGGAAACCGCCATAATTGCAATTGGCGAATTTGTAGGTTCAGCGATTATGGTTGGCGTTTTTGCTCTGTTGAATCTGTTTTCCATGAAAATTCTGTGGAGCGCTTTGTGTGGCTGCATCACAATGATAGGAAATTATTTTTTTATGGCGGTAACCGTCAGTCTTGCTGCCGATCGCGCTGAAAAAGGGAATATGGAGCAAGGTAAGAAGATGATTCACTTATCCTCCGCTGTTCGCCTTGTTGTAATGCTCGTAATTTTGTTGATCGCACACAAATTAGGTGCAAATATAATCGCATTGGCTTTGCCGTTGCTCTTTGCGCGGCCAATACTTATGTTGTCTGAATTTTTTAGAAAGAAGGGTGATTGATGGACGGAATTGAAGTCAAAGGCGCAAAAAGTTTGTTCCAAATCGGACCAATCACCATAACGGAAACGATCATTTCGTTGATCGTCGTAACTGCTACACTGATGATCGCCGCGATTTTCTTGGGCAGAAACCTGCAAAAACGCCCCGGCAAACTGCAGGTACTGACTGAGAAGGGCGTCAGTATGTTAATGAACCTCGTAGCCGGTACGATGGGCGAGCATAATATCGGCTGGGTGCCCTATATCGGCACGATTTTTCTGTCATCCATTTTTGGCAGTCTGATCGGTATGACCGGTTTTCTACGTTCCACTACTGCAGATTTGGCCGTGGTGCTAACATGGGCAGTTATGACAAGCGTAATTATTTGGTACCACTCCATTAAACAGAATGGATTCCTCGGTTGGCTGAAAGGATTCACAGAGCCGATTGTGGTTATGACACCAATGAATATTGTGTCTGAAATTGCACAGCCAGTTGCTATGGCGTTCCGTCATTTTGGCAACGTCGCCGGCGGCAGTATTATTACAATGATCATCTACACAGCCCTTTCGCTGTTGTCAACGGCGGTGATCGGATTGGTCTCTTCTACAATCATCTTACCGATTTTGCTGATCGTGCTTGCAATCGTTTTGCTGATAAACGCGATACGCAAAAAGAAACTTGCAGGCAAAATATTCTTTGCGCTGTTTTCCGTGATCGGTATTCTTGGACTGTTCACACACCTTGGCCTGCTTGGCAATGTTGAAATCCCCATTTTGCAACTGGGTGTGCCCGCTGTGTTGAGTTTGTATTTTGACCTGTTTTCCGGTTTTGTTCAGGCGTTTGTATTTAGTCTGCTGAGTATGGTCTATATTGCAGGCGCGTGCCCGCCGCCGGAAGAACAAACAAAAATGTAAATAATAAATTTAGATATATTTTTAGGAGGAAACAACAATGAATGAAGCAATTATGATCGCAGCGAAAGCAATTGGTGCAGGTCTTTGTATGGGTATCGGCGCTATTGGCCCTGCTATCGGTGAAGGTAATGCTGTAGGTAAGGCACTGGAAGGTATGGCTCGCCAGCCCGAGTCTGCTGGCGATCTTCGTACCAATATGATTCTGGGTTGTGCTATTACGGAAACTACCGGTATTTACTCCCTGGTTATCGCACTTTTGATTTTGTTCGCAATCTGATTGATCCCTTTCTTACGATCATAGGAAAGGAGTTGCAGTTGTGGGACCGGGAGAATTTCTAAACATTAATTTTTTTACCGCGTTATTTACTTTAGCCAACACGGTTGCGCTGTTTCTCGTAATGAAGAAATTTCTGTTTAAGCCGATCATGAAGATGATTACAGATCGTCAAAAAGAAATTGATGATATGTATTTTGAGGCAGACAATGCAAAGAACGAAGCAAAGGCGTTAGAAACAGAATACAAAGAAAAACTTTCCGTTGCGGCTGAAACCAGCGAACGTATGGTAAAAGAGGCTGTCGCCCGCGCGCAAAGCAGGGAAGAGGAGATCATTCGCCAGGCAAACCAGGATGCTGACGCCATTCGCAATAAGGCAAGCGCGGATATTGCTCTGGAGAAGAAAAAGGCGATCAACGATGCCAAAGACGAGATCTCTACCATCGCCTTGGCTGTTGCCGGTAAAGTTGTGGGCCGTGAATTGAATACGGATGACCAAACAAGTCTGGTTGACAGTTTTATCGAGCAATTGGGTGAACGGTTATGACCCAGATTGGAAATATTTATGCCCAGGGACTCTATTCTCTGGCAAAAGAAGAATCTGCCGAAAAAGCGATTCTTGATAATATGATGGTTCTTGAAAATGCCTTTGTTCAAGAGCCGGCCTTTTTGCGGCTGTTATCGTCTCCCAATCTCTCGAAAGATGAGCGCTGCGGGATCATAGATAAGAGTTTTCGCGAAAGAGTCCACCCTTATGTGCTGAATTTTATGAAAATTCTCACAGAAAAGGGGTATATTCGTCATTTTTCGGATTGTGTTTTGGCATATAAAAACCAATACAATGATGATCATGGTATTTTACCGGTGAAGGCAGTTTCTGCGATCGCATTAACGGAACAGCAGATCGGAAAACTTACGGAAAAATTGGTTGCCATAACCGGTAAGCAGATCGATTTGACGAACAAGGTAGACCCCCAATGTCTTGGCGGTATCCGCTTGGATTTTGACGGCAAACGGATCGATGGAACTGTCCGCAACCGTTTGGATGAGATCCACCATTTGTTAAAAAACACCGTACTCTGATGAAGAAAGCAGGGACAGTATGGAATTAAGACCTGAAGAAATCACGAAGATCATTCGTGAACAAATTAAAAATTACGAAGCAAAATTAGAGCAAAGTGAGACTGGTGTCGTTATCCTTGTTGGTGACGGCATTGCTCGTGTCTCCGGCTTGGATAACTGTATGGCAGGCGAATTGATCGAATTCCCCAACGGCGCATACGGTATGGCGCAAAATCTGGAAGAAGATACCGTTTCTGTTGTTATTCTTGGCAATGATAACGGCATTAAGGAAGGCGATACGGTTAAGCGAACTGGCAGAGTTGTATCTGTGCCCGTCGGCAAAGGGTTGATTGGTCGTGTTGTGAATGCCTTGGGCGAACCTATCGATGGCAAGGGTGCGATTGAAGCGGAAACCTACCGCCCCATTGAAAGCCCTGCGCCCGGCATTATTGAAAGACAACACGTGAATG
>JAZQBF010000227.1:0-11731 GCA_045545615.1 Faecousia sp. | reverse complement strand
ATTGAGGAAATCTTCGCGTTGCCCGGAAACGGCGGTATAGCAAAGGACGCAACCTGTGTTAATATTGCCGCAACGGATTTGGATGGCATTGTGGATTTTGCTAAGAAAAACGCAGTTGATTATGCGGTGGTTGCGCCGGATGATCCGCTGGTTCTTGGTTGCGTTGACCGATTGAATGAAATCGGCATTCCTTGTTTTGGTCCTGTGGCAAATGCGGCTATTATTGAGGGCAGTAAAGCATTTTCCAAGGATTTGATGAAGAAGTATGGTATCCCCACTGCCTCCTATGAAATTTTTACGCAGTTGGAGCAGGCGCTGGAATATCTGAAAACTGCGCCCATTCCCACCGTTGTTAAGGCTGACGGACTGGCTTTGGGCAAAGGCGTTATCATTGCCCAAACCCGGGAAGAGGCTATGGAAGCAGTAACCGATATGATGGCAAATGCCAAGTTCGGCAAGTCCGGTTCAACGGTAGTTATTGAAGAATTCCTTACCGGACCGGAAGTCTCTGTTCTTGCTTTTACCGATGGCAAAGTGGTGAAGCCGATGGTTTCCTCTATGGACCATAAGCGGGCAGGGGATAACGATACCGGTCTGAATACCGGTGGCATGGGTACAATTGCGCCCAATCCCTACTATACGGCAGAGATTGCAGAGCAGTGTATGAATACCATCTTTATGCCTACCATCAATGCAATGAATGCTGAGGGTAGAACATTCAAAGGCTGCTTGTACTTTGGCTTGATGCTGACACCCAACGGACCGAAGGTTATTGAATATAACTGCCGTTTTGGCGATCCGGAAACCCAGGTGGTATTGCCACTGCTGGAAAGCGACTTGCTGACCGTTATGCAGGCAACGACCAACGGTACATTGGCAGATACGGAAGTGAAGTTTGCAAATCGCCATGCTTGCTGTGTTATTACAGCCTCTGCCGGTTATCCGGAAAGTTATAAAAAAGGTTTTGAAATGACGATGACTCCCGAAGCAGAGAAACACACCTATGTAGCCGGCGCAAAATTAGACGGCGGCAAACTGGTGACTTCCGGTGGCCGCGTCACCGGCACAACAGCCGTTGCCGATTCTTTGGAAGCGGCGATCAATGAAGCCTATCGCCTGGCTGACGGTGTCCGGTTTGAAGGCGCATATCGTAGAAGTGATATCGGTCAGCGGGGTCTGGCCGCATATAAATAAGGAGGATTCCTTTATGGTTTATCGCGTATATGTAGAAAAAAAGGCGGGACAGACCCACGAGGCTGACAGCCTGCGCAAGGAAATTAAGGATTTTCTGCAGATCGATGCATTGGAAAGTGTTCGTGTTTTGAACCGCTATGATGCGGAAAATATGGAGGAAAGCCTCTTTAACTACGCAGTGAATACTGTATTCTCCGAGCCGCAGGTGGATGATGTTACCTTCCAGGCACCTGCCGGTCAGGTAGTTTTTGCAGTAGAGCCTCTGCCCGGACAGTATGATCAGAGAGCCGACTCTGCCGCACAGTGCATCCAAATCATCTCCCAAGGTAACCGTCCTACCATCCGCACTGCTAAGGTGTATGTGCTGAGCGGTGACCTTACGGATGAGAATATTACGGCGATTAAGAAACACGTGATCAATGCGGTGGAAAGCCGGGAAGCAAGTTTGGAACTGCCGGAAACACTGGCTGTTGCGTATGATGCGCCTCAGACAGTTGCCACGGTTGATGGATTTATTTCTCTGACCGATGCCGGTTTGACCGAACTGCTGGAGAAATTAGGTCTTGCAATGGATTTGGATGATCTGAAATTCCTGCAGGCATATTTCCGTGATGAAGAAAACAGAGATCCTACAATCACTGAGATTCGTGTTGTAGATACTTACTGGTCTGACCATTGCCGTCACACCACTTTCTCTACCCATTTGGATAACATCCGCATCCACGATGATGCGGTTGCCGCAGCATATAAGCGTTATCTGGATGCCCGCATTGAGGTTTATGGCGAGGAAAAGGCCGCCAAGCGTCCCCAGACGCTGATGGATATTGCGACTATCGGCGCAAAGACTCTGAAAAAACGCGGTCTTTTGCCGGAACTGGATGAGAGTGAAGAGATCAATGCTTGCTCCATCCATGTCACCACCAATGTCAATGGCGAAGATCAGGATTGGCTGCTGATGTTCAAGAATGAGACCCACAACCATCCTACCGAAATCGAGCCTTTTGGCGGCGCAGCCACTTGTATCGGCGGCTGTATCCGTGGTCCTCTGTCCGGTCGCGCTTATGTCCATCAGGCGATGCGCGTTACCGGCGCAGGCGATCCCAGAAAATCCTTGAAAGATACGCTGGCAGGCAAACTGCCCCAGCGCAAACTCTGTCAAACTGCGGCTGCAGGCTATTCTTCCTATGGCAACCAAATTGGTCTTGCCACCGGTCATGTTGCAGAACTCTACCACGATGGTTATGTAGCCAAGCGTTTGGAGTGCGGCGCAGTTGTTGCGGCTGCTCCTGCCTATAATGTGCGCCGTGAGTGTCCTGCACCCGGTGATGTGATCGTTTTGTTAGGCGGTCGCACCGGTCGCGATGGCATCGGTGGCGCAACCGGTTCTTCCAAGAGCCATAATATGAAATCTTTGACCACCATGGCATGTGAGGTACAGAAGGGTAACGCACCTGAAGAACGGAAGATCCAGCGCTTATTCCGGGATGCCAATGTGACCCGACTGATCAAGCGTTGTAACGACTTTGGCGCTGGCGGCGTATCTGTTGCCATTGGCGAACTTGCTGACGGCCTGCGGATCGATCTGGATGCAGTACGCAAGAAGTACGAGGGTTTGGACGGTACGGAGATCGCTATTTCCGAATCTCAGGAGCGTATGGCTGTTGTGGTTGCGCCTGAAGATGTAGACGCATTTATTGCAGCCGCGGAAAAAGAAAACCTGGAGGCGTACCGGGTTGCGGTGGTCACGGAAGAAGCCCGTATGGTTATGTCCTGGAAGGGTAATGAGATCGCGAATCTCAGCCGCGAATTCCTGAACACCAACGGTGCAGTGAAACATGTTGCTGTTGAGGTCGCGGATCGTAAAGAGAATATCGGGAACGGTAAGTCTGATTTGCGGACGATGGCATCCAGCCTGAAATTTGCTTCCCAGAGAGGTCTTGTGGAACGTTTTGACGCAACTATCGGCGCCGGTTCTGTGCTGATGCCTTTCGGCGGTAAAAATCAATCTACGCCTACCCAGGCGATGGCGGCAAAACTTCCGGTACTTCCCGGACAATTTACCGACCAGGCAAGTGTCTTTGCCTGGGGTTGCGATCCGGATCTGCTTAGCGCTGATCCCTACATTGGCGCGCAAGCCAGCGTGATCTCCTCAATGGCGAAAATCGTTGCTGCCGGTGCTGACTATAAGAAAGCATACCTGACATTGCAGGAATTTTTTGAAAAACTTCGTACAGAACCTCTCCGTTGGGGCAAGCCGTTCCAGGCACTGCTGGGCGCACTGGATGCCCAATTGGGCTTAAATGCTGCCGCAATTGGCGGCAAGGACTCTATGTCCGGTACATTCCTGGATAAAGATGTTCCGCCTACTGTGATCTCCTTTGCCATTGCGCCTTTGAAGGCGGATGAAGTGATTTCCAATGAGTTTAAAGAGCCCGGACATCCCGTATATCTTTTTGGTGGCGCTGACCTTGCTGACTATGACAGTTGGAAAGCGACTTGGGAGAAATTCCATCAGTTGTGTCAAGCAGGTAAAGTGAAAGCATCCTGGGCAGTAGATGCCGGCGGCGTAGCCGAGGCAGTGATGAAGATGTCCTTCGGTAATGATATTGGCTTTGTTGAGGAAAATGCCTCTGCGGCTAATTACGGTGCAGGTTACGGTCAGATCCTTGCAGAACTGACAGAAGAATGTGAATTTGGTACGCTTGTTGGTTATACTACGGCAGAACCCGTTGTTACCTATGGCGGCGAAACTGTTACAATCGCTGAACTGTATGAATTGAACAGCGCTGTTCTTGAGAAGGTTTATCCCACCAAGACAAAGGAAACAGATCAAAAGATCGAGGCGTTCAGCGCTACCGGTACATCCGTTGCGGCACCTGCCGTTAAGGTTGCAAAACCCAAAGTTCTGATTCCCGTATTCCCCGGCACAAACTGCGAATATGATTCTGCCAAGGCGGTAATGGCTGCCGGTGGCGAAGCAGAGATCGTGGTAATTCGCAACTTGACTGCAGACGATGTGGCAAGAAGTGTCGAAACAGTCGCAAACAAGATTGCTGACTCTCAGATGATTTTTATCCCCGGTGGTTTCTCCGGCGGTGATGAGCCTGATGGCTCTGCAAAGTTTATCACAGCCTTCTTCCGGAATCCTGCGATCAAGGAGCAGGTCAGCAAACTGCTGGATGACCGGGACGGCCTGATGTGCGGCATCTGTAACGGTTTCCAGGCGCTGATCAAGTTAGGCCTTGTGCCCTATGGTAAGATTATCGATACGGATGCAAATTGCCCCACATTGACATTCAATACCATCGCACGCCACCAGTCCAGAATCGTTCGTACCAGAATTGCCTCCAATAAGTCTCCCTGGCTTAGCCTTATGCATGTTGGCGATATTGTAAATGTCCCCATTTCCCATGGTGAAGGTCGCTTCTTCGCTTCCGAAGAACTGGCATTGGAACTGGCAAAGAACGGACAGATCGCAACCCAGTATGTAGATTTGAACGGCGAACCGACTATGGACGCTGCGTTCAATCCCAACGGCTCTCTGTTTGCAATCGAGGGCATTACATCTCCCGATGGCAGAGTGTTCGGTAAGATGGGTCATAGCGAGCGTGTTGGCGCAGGACTTTATAAGAATGTCCCCGGCAACTACGATATTCGTATGTTTGAAGCCGCTGTGAAGTATTTTAAGTAATTGTTCGCATTAAAAACCGGCGCAATCTGCGTCGGTTTTTTATATTGAAAATACTATGAATATGCGATAAAATGATGTAAATACACTATGTGGAGGCAAATATGCATACACTAAAAGAGCAGGCACGGGAAATTCCGGTTACGGGTAAATATGATACTGTCATAGTAGGCGGCGGCTTTGCTGGTGTTTCCGCTGCATTGGCGGCTGCCCGTGGCGGAAACAAGGTGCTCCTTTGCGAAAGAATGTATATGCTTGGCGGATTGGGAACAGCAGGTTTGATCACCATATATTTACCGTTGTGTGACGGCAGAGGTCATCAAGTCAGTTACGGCATTGCAGAAGAACTGTTGAAATTATCTATCAGCCACGGCAGTGAACTGATCTACGGCAAAGCCTGGATCGAAGGCGGCACTATGGAAGAAAAATGCGCAGGCAGATATAAAGTGCGTTACAATGCTTCGTTATGCGCCATTCTAATGGAACAATTGTTGATCGAGAATGGCGTTGAGATCCTTTACGGCACAACGGTCTGTGAAACAGCAGTTTCTGATCAAATCATTACACACCTAATCATCGAGAACAAAAGCGGCAGAAGCGCCATTGCGGCAGGAAATGTGATCGATTGTTCCGGCGATGGGGATATTTGCCGATTTGCAGGGGAGGAAACGGCGTTATATACCCCCGGCAATGGATTAGCAGGCTGGTATTACTATTCCGATAAAGAAGGTATGCATCTTTTTCCGGTAGGTGTGTTGGATGTTCCGGAAGGTGACTCTACTGATGATATGCGGATACCCCAAAATCGTAAGTTTGCAGGTGTAGAAGCAGAGGAAATCAGCAAAATGATGCAGATCTCACACAAAACAACACTGGATCATTTTCTTGCGAGGGGAGAATTGACGGAAGATCATATGCTTGGCAGTATTGCCACCATTCCGCAGTTGCGTATGACCCGGCGTCTGTGTGGCGTGACTACATTGGATTGTATAGACCGTCAGCGCTTTGCCGATTCTGTGGGTTTGTTTTCCGATTGGCGTATTTCCGGTCCGGTTTACGAGTTGCCTTATTCTGCGTTGTATGGCAAGAAGATAAAGAACCTTGCTGTTGCGGGAAGATGTATTTCCGTCACCGATGAGATGTGGGATGTGTCCCGGGTGATCCCGGTGTGCGCTGTGTCCGGTGAGGCTGTGGGCACAGCAGCGGCGATGAACCGGTATTTTGCGGATGTTGATGTTCTTAAGTTGCAAAGCAAGTTGAAAGAGAACGGTGTAAAACTCCATTTTGAAGAATGTTTATAAACTAACCCGCCCGTGCTGATGCACGGGCGGCTATCCATTATATGCGGATTTCTTCAAAGGGCTTGACTTCGTAGATCGTTCCGGAAATTTCGAACCAAACACTTCTTGGGCTGGGATTGTAGATCAAATGTCCGTCAGCAGAGCACTCCAAACGTTTATAATCACGCCAGACAAGGTATAATTCCATATTGGTGGCATACCAGACATCATCCTTGCCGCCCATTTTTTCAGCAAATTGCTCCATTAAGTCCCAATTGTTGTCTCTGTCAAACTCATAACTATGACCCCAAACATAGAACATATAGGGAGAGCGGGGTACATCAGCATTCAAAAAACGATCTGCTAAATTGTTAAGTTCCGGATCATTATGATGACAGGTGGGATCCAGCCGCAACCAATCTGTCGGTATGCCAAACTGGCGCGTTGCAACGGTGGTGCGGGAGTAGTAAATACCGCAACTTCTGCAAATATCCACAAAATAGTCCGGGTACACGCCGTTTGCATAAGCCATACCATTGACTCGTTTACCAAGGAGAGATTCTAAATTCTTCCGGTCTTCGAGAACATCGCCGCAAAGAGCAGCAGTATCACAATAGGTAGCAGTGGCGTGCATAAGACCATGACAAGCGACTTCGCATACATCCGGTGTGTAGGTAGCGATAACTTCTTCTCCGGTCAGTTTGCTGGGGGATTTGCCGATAGAGCCGGAGTTTATATTAAAGGTTCCCTTTAATCCGTTCTTTCGGAAAATCTCCACAAGACGCTGATCGGCAACAACACCGTCATCATAACTGAATGTCAGTGCTTTTTTCTTGCCGCCGGGAAAGCGAAGCCATTTTGTGGTGATTAATTTTGCCTCGATCATTTTACTTCCTCCAATTGGGTTACGGTCAGTATTTTGTCTTTCACAGTAAATCTTACATCGAATCCTGCAAAAGTCAACCCATAAATGCGTTCCGGATCTTGCTGATAAGAAGGTCGGGGGTCGTGGGATAATACGCCTAATAGCGCCTTGCGCTTGCTCTCCGGAATTTTATCAAGCAACATCCGCGGAAATTCAACTTCTAATAAAAAGTCATCAGCAGTATCTGTGAAGCCTCCGGTGGCATCTGGGTGACTGTCGCCGTATGGAATATAGGGTTTGATATCGAATATTGGCGTTCCGTCCATCAAATCTGCGCCGGATACGCGCAGAACCGTTCCATATTCTTCCGTATGCTCCACACCCAGCAATTTTACACTGGACAGCCCCAAAGCGTTGGGTCGGAAAGGGGAGCGGGTCGCAAATACACCCATGCGGGTATTTCCACCCAAACGGGGCGGACGGACAGTAGGAGACCAGTCTTTTCGGACAGCCTCAGAAAACTGCCAAATCAACCAGATGTGGGAGAATTCTTCAATTCCCCGTAAGGCGTCGACATTGCGAAACTCCGGTTCGAAAATGATTGTGGATTCCAATGCCTCCACCAAACCGCTCTGACGGGGAATGCCAAATTTGCTGGGGAAATCGCTCTTCATTCTGGCAATTACATGGATATTTACATTTTCCATATCAGGCACGCGCCTTTCTCAAACAGAAAGATATTGCAAAAATAACCGCAAGGATCAGGGAAATCGCCGCGCCGGCAGAAGCACCCAGATAGTATGATGCGCAAAGTCCGCCAATGCCTGCGATCAGCGCAAACAGAACGGAACAGATGTGGTATTGCTTCTGATTTTTAGCAAAATTTCTCGCAGCAGCGCCCGGCAAAACAAGAAGGGAATTCAAAATCAAAAGACCCACCCAGGAAATGGCAAGGGTAACGGTTACTGCTACAAAAACAGTGAATATTGTCTGTGTTAGTTTAACGGAAATCCCTCTGGAAAATGCCAGTTGGGGATGAACGGAGGAAAGCGTCAGTTTGTTTGAAAACAAAACCCAGAATACAACCGATGCGGCTAACACGATTACGAGCATACCGATCTCAACAGGGGAGACGGAGAGAATATCGCCGATCAAGTATTTGTTGTATTTGGTAAAACTTCCGCCGCCTAATGTGGCGATAAAGATGCCTAACGCCACTGCGGTACTGGAAAACACACCGATCAGCGTATCCGCCGCATGGTTGCTGCGAGACCGGACAAATGAGAATAAAAGCGCAAAGACAACAGAAAAGATGACAGCCACCCAGGTGGGCGCGGAAACGCCACAGATGCAACCAATTGCGATGCCGGTAAATGCAGAGTGACCCAATGCGTCAGAGAAGAAACTCATTTTACCGGTTACGACCATTGTAGAGGTCAATCCCAGCAGAGGTGCAAGGAGCAAAACAGCCAGGAATGCGTTTTTCATAAAATCCCAATGGAGTATTTCCAAGGGGAGGAGATCACAAACGGCATACCATAAACTCATTCTTTCGCACCTGCCTTTCTGTGAAAGACTTTGCTGAATGCGTCAGATTCCAAAACCTCAGATGGCGTACCGCTTATCAAAACGGTTTCGTCCAGCAGATATACTTGGTCCGCATATTTATTAAGCAAAGCGAAGTTGTGGGTAGTCAGCAAAATGGAAAGGTCGTAAGTGTGACGCAAATCATCCAGCATATCCATAAGAAGTTCCGTGCCTTCCACATCCACACCGGAAAGGGGTTCATCCAAAATCAGAATGTTGGGAATCGGCTCTAATGCCAAGGCTAACAGAACGCGCTGGAGTTCACCACCGGAGAGCGTACCCACCCGTTTGTCGATCAGGGATTCAGCCTGCACTCTTTCAAGGCACTCCATTGCCTTTTCACGCATTTTTTTAGAAACACCAAGAAAAGCGGGCCGCTTGCTCATACAGCAAGCAAATAGGTCGCAAACGGTTAGGGGATCGCCCGGGTCAAATGCGGGACTTTGCGGGACATAACCGATTTTCGGTTTGCGGTTTCTTTGACCGGGAACAGAAAAGGATATAACCCCCTCATAAGGTTGCTGACCCAATATGGCTTTTAGCAAGGTGCTTTTACCGGCACCGTTTGGCCCAATCAAAGCAACCAATTCCCCACAGTGGGTGTGCATACTGATATCTGAGAGAATATTGCTCTTACCAATATGAATGCTTAAGTTTTGTACACGCAGGCAACAGGAATGACCGCACCCGCCGCCATGATTGCCAATATTCATCCCAACGCCCCCTTGATCGTGTTGATATTTTGGTACATGGCGTCGAAATAACTGTTACCGGAAATCGCCATATCCAATGTGTAAACCTTTGTGCCGGTTTCTTTAGCAATAATGGATGCGGCAGAACTGCTGCCGTTTTCTTCTGTAAAAATCGCGTTGATACCGTTATTTTCCATCAGTTCAATGATGTCGATCAGTTCTGCGGCAGAGGCTTCGCTGCCGGATTCTTCTTCAATGGCTTTTAAAATGTTCAGATCGAAAGATTCTGCAAAATACGAAAAACCGTAGTGGAATGTGATCAGATTTCTATTGTTAATATTCTTTAAGGTGGTTTCGCCGTAAATCTGTAAATCTGTGAATTTGTCAGAGAGCGTATTATAGTTATCCTCAAATATGGTTTTGTATTGCGGATATTGTGCGATCAGACCGTTTTTGATGTTATTTGCCATTTCCGCAGCCAACTCCGGCGCAAGCCAATAGTGGGGATCTTCCTGATGGTTATGGTCGTGGTTATGGGCATCCGTGTGATGCATAATGATTCCGGATGATGCATCGATAATTTTATCATCGTCGGTAATTACACCATCTAAGAAATCCTCAAGACCGCCACCGGAGATAATCACTGCAGAAGCACTTTCAACAGATTGCATTTGTGATACCTGAATGGAATAATCATGCAGGCAGGAAACATTCTCTGTGATCAGTCTGGTAACAGACAGTTCTGTTCCTTCACATAAAATAGATGTAAATTCATATACCGGCAGGGTCGTTGCAACGATTTGTCCTTGCTCTTTGGTGTTGGTGCAACCGCAAAGCAAGAATAGTAAACAGACAATCAAAATAAATTTCTTCAAAAACATCATCCCTAAAATTGATTATATCTTAATATACAATACCATATCTGAGAAAACAAGAAAAAGAGGCTGCGCAGGCAGCCTCAAATTTGGAGAGAATCAGTGATTCTCGATCCATTCATTTACTTTTGCTTTGGCGAGACGGGAGATGTCCTCATTGGGGTAGGGAGAGTTCTCTCCGCCGCGTACGTAAACGAAGTACAGTCCGTCAGGATTCTGGAACAGAATCTCCTCGTAACCTGTGGGGTCACCAAAGTAGCCGTATGTACACTTTTTGATCAGTGTAGCAGTTTCGGTGTCATATTCTTTCTTACAAATGATCTTCTTCACGGAACAGACCTCCTTTCTGATTGCAAGTTCAAAACAATTATACATAATAAAATTGAAAAAGCAAGTGAAATATACGGAAAAATGAAACATTTGGAGGGTTGTTTTATATGCAATTGAGAATTTGCTAAAAAATCATACAGATTATACAAAAAAGATGTGGACGAAAGAATAACGGTGTGTTATGGTATCATTAAGAGGTGAGTAAATGAAGGACTTTCCGATGTTTACAACAGAAGATGGCATTGCCAGCCTGAAACTTAGAGAGATACCATACACCAAGTCGGCGTATATAACGATTCGGGATGCGCTGGATCCTGCGGCGCTTCTGGATGCGTGCATTTCATTTTGCAAAGCGGTAGGCGCAGAGCATATTTATGCCACAGGACATTCTATTCTTAACCAATATGCAGTGTATGCAAGAATCATTAAGATGGGATGTATGAAAGAGAATATTTTAAAAACGGATGTGGCAGTATTTCCGGTTACTGAGGAAACAATTGATCAGTGGCGGGAAATCTATAATGATAAAATGAAGAATGTGCCAATGGCTGCTTATATGACAGCAACGGACGGGAAAGAATTACTGCTTGCCAAGAAAGGATATTTTATTCATAACAATGGAGAACTTCTTGGCATTGGCGCTATTGACGGAGATAATCTGGAAGTAATTGCATCTGTCAAGCAAGGCACCGGTGAAGAAATCCTGAAAGCGATTTGTGACATCTGCTGTGATGAAATGGTATATCTTTCATCTGCCCTTGAGAATGAAAAGGCAATGGATCTATATAATCGTTGTGGATTTATTATGCAAGAGGAATTGCAAACTTGGTACTGTGTAACATAAGAATGACCGCCCCGGTGATGTCACCGGGGCGGTTGACTATATTGCATTACATAGGCATTGCTCTGAGACCGGACAAATCGTCATCGGGAAGAACGATTGCAATATCTTCCGTAACAAAACTAATTTCTTCAATCTGAGGTACTTCATAAGTTTTCTTCATAATTCAAACGCTCCTTTCTCAGTTTGCAAAATTGTAAGCCGCGTCGCCGTAGCGCATCATCGCTTTGACCAGCGCTGCCAAAGTGGGATAACTTGTGTTGTTTGCATATCTATATGCGTAGGATTCAATGGCGTAGCGCAATGTGTTGCTGACAGCGGTTTCGCCATTATAAACAGTTACATATACGCACTGGCGCATCTGTCCTGCGTGAAGACC
>JAZQBF010000226.1:0-4551 GCA_045545615.1 Faecousia sp. | reverse complement strand
AGCGCTTTCGACAACGGCTGGAGCGCAATGCTCTACAATGTTGCCAAGGACGAGTACTGCTTCTCCAAGAAGTATGACCTGCACATCATTGACCGCGTTGGCGGCGGTGACTCCTTCGGCGGCGGTCTGATCTACTCCATCATGAATGGTAAGGACACCCAGGCTGCAGTTGAATTTGCAGTTGCTGCTTCCGCTCTGAAGCACTCCATCGAGGGTGACTACAACATGGTTACTGTTGCTGAAGTGGAGAAACTGGCTGGCGGCGACGGCTCCGGTCGTATCCAGTGATAATTCCATATAAAGAATAACGGCAGGAAAATTCCTGCCGTTATTTTTTTCTGTATTCCTTTGGAGAAACCCCATACTGTTTTTGGAATGCCCGGTTAAAAGACCGAATGGTCGTAAAGCCGGACATCACCGCAACTTCACTGACAGTATGGTCACTGCGTCTCAGTAACTTTGCCGCCTCTGCTGTCCGCAGCGCGTTGATATAATCCGGGAAACTGATCTTCAGTTTTTCGCTAAAAATATGGGAAATATGACTTTGGCTTAAAAATACATTTTCCGCCAAATCTTTCATACTGATATTTTCCTTGTAATGCTCTGCGCAAAACTGCATAATTCGGCGGATACTTCCGTCTCCTCTGGCTGGCTGGGCATTAAAATCCAACTCTCTGCAAAGCATTTGCAGTAAACACTGGATCTGGCTATAGAGTATTTCCTGTTCACCGTTTTTCTTGTACTCTTTATAGCATAACTGCAACATTTGAGAAATCGGATCGCCGGGTTCTCCTTCCCACACCGGAACGATCGGCGCATTTTCCTGAAGATAATGCCCGATCTCACCCATCATAGCCGGATTGATGATCAGCACATAGGCTTCGGATGTACTGGCTGCCGTATATCCGTGGATCTGATTGGGGCAGGCAATAAAAATACCGCCCGGTTTCAAAAGATAGGTTTTGCCGTTACAGTGGGCGTAATGCTCGCCGCTGAGGATGCATTTCAGTTCGATCTCATTATGCAGATGCGCCGGAAACGAGCCGGTCCAGCCGTCTAGAAACCGCAGATCATGGTCATTTACTTCCCGATAGTATTTTTCCATTGCTTTCTCCCTCGCAAACAGCAGAATCTGTCTGCTTTGCAGCACATTATTTCTTGAATTATAACATTATTTTTCTTATAATACAAGAAAAATATAAAAAGGAGCATTCTGCTATGCATAACCTTTCCAAAGTAACCGGTTGCCAGGCGCATATCGATCTGTCCCGCAAGGCGGCAACAGAAGGTATGGTGCTGCTGAAAAACAATGGCACACTTCCCCTGGAGCAAGGTACAAAAATTGCCTTGTTTGGACAGGCATCCATTGCCTATGTAAAAGGCGGTAGTGGCAGCGGCGATGTTCATTGCGCCTATGTCCGCAATGTGTATGACGGCTTCCGGATCAAGGAGAAGGAAGGCAAAATACAGTTATTCTCTCCTTTGGAAGATTTCTATAATGCCCACATTGAAGCAGACCGCAAGCGCGTAGATGCTGAAAAAGCGGAAAAGAAAAAAGAGTTCGAGACCCGGGATATTGGAGACTGGATGGCTCGCACCCTGATCTACCAGGAAATGACTCGGGATATTTACATCTCTGAACCGGAAGTTCCTGCTGATCTGCTTTCCCAGGCGACTGCCTTTACCGATACCGCCGTGATCGTCTTTAACCGTTACTCCGGCGAAGGCTGGGATCGGGTGGCAAAGAAGGGCGACTACTATTTTACTGACGGCGAACTGGCGCTGGTAAATCAGATCAAAACCGCCTTTGCCCGTTGCATCATCGTGCTGGATGTGGGCGGTGTCGTGGACACCGGCTGGTTTAAGGATGATGATGCCATCGACAGCGTTTTGATGGCTTGGCAGGCAGGTATGGAAGGTGGTCTTGCCATTGCGGATATCCTCTGCGGTGATGTGAATCCCTCCGGCAAACTTACCACTACCTTTGCTAAGGATTATTGGGATTACCCCTCCTCTGAGCATCTGGATGACGACGATCTGTATGTAGAGTACTACGAAGATATTTATGTAGGTTACCGCTATTTTGAGACCATTCCCGGCGCCGCAGAAAAGGTCAATTATCCCTTTGGTTTTGGTCTTTCCTACACCTCTTTTGCCCTTTCTGATATTTCCTGCAAAGAGGCAGCCGGTACGATCACTGCCAATGTTACCGTTACCAATATCGGCAAATTTGCCGGCAAGGAAGTGGTGCAGGTCTACTACAGCGCGCCCCAGGGCAAACTGGGCAAGCCTGCAAAGGAATTGGCTTGCTATAAGAAAACAAGTCTTCTTGCCCCCGGTGAAAGTCAAGTGATCACAGCATCTTTCCCCGTGGCAAATATGGCAAGTTATGACGATCTGGGCAAAGCGCAGAAGTCTGCATATATCCTGGAAAAAGGCGACTATACTTTCCATATCGGTACATCTGTCAGAGATACCGTGCAGGCTGACTTTGTACATACCGAAAAGGAAGACAGAATCGTTATGCAACTGACTTCCTATTGCGCCCCCACCGTACTGCCCCGCCGTATGCTCTCTGACGGCACATTTGAAGAACTTCCCCAGGGTAAGCCGGATCACGGTTTCCGGGTACACAAGACTCTGGGCGGCAAAGCGCCGGCAGAAGTTGTTCCCTTCGACCGTATTGGAAAAGACATTTCCATGGAGGATTTCATTGCCCAGTTTACCGATGAGGAACTGTGCCACTTTATGGATGGCGAAAAGCCTGAGGAAGGCAGCATCTGCAATACCGCCTGCTTCTCCGGTCTGAATCGGCTGGGCGTGCCTGCTATTACTACCGCAGACGGCCCTGCCGGCGTGCGGATCAATCCGGAACATAAACTCCCCACTACCGCATTCCCCTGCGCAACCTTGTTGGCCTGCTCCTGGAACGACGAGATCGTAGAGCAGGTAGGCAAAGCCGGCGGCGCAGAGATGAAAGAAAACGCCCTGAAAGTCTGGCTGACCCCTGCGCTGAACATCCACCGCACACCGCTGTGCGGCAGAAACTTTGAGTATTTCTCCGAAGATCCTTATGTAGCAGGTAAGATGGCGGCAGCGAAGGTGCGGGGTATCCAATCCAATGGCGTAGGCTGCTCTGTTAAGCATTTTGCCTGCAACAACCGGGAACTGTATCGCCGCAGCAGCGATTCCCGGGTCTCTGAACGCGCGCTCCGGGAGATCTATCTGAAGGGCTTTGAGATCTGCGTAAAGGAATCTGATCCCTGGACCATTATGTCATCTTACAACCTGATCAACGGCGTACACACCAGTGAATCCGGTGATCTGCTGGAAGGCATCCTTCGGGAGGAATGGGGCTTTGACGGTATGGTTACCACCGATTGGGGCATTAAGAACGATCCTGTGGCAGAAGTCAAAGCCGGCAACGATATGAAGATGCCCAACGGCTATCCCCAGGATCTGGAAAAAGCGCTGGCTGACGGCAGTCTGACCCGGGGCGACCTGGAAGCCTGCGCGCTGCGTATTTTGCGCTTCTATCAAAAACTTTCTTAATTTCTCTGTGAGAGGCGAAAAACCGCCTCTCACTTTTTTCAGACCATTTTTGTGTATTTTGCTAAATCAGCATTAAATTTGCAAAATTTGGAATCAAAATGTGCAAAAACATTTGCATTTTTGCACATACCGTGCTATACTATTTGCGGCTTTTAAGAAAAATCTAAAAAAGAAGTGTTTTTGGCGGCAAAGGATCGCCAAAAGAAGATGAAAGGAGTAATGTTTATTATGTCCCACAAGTATGTTTACCTGTTCACCGAAGGTGACGGAAGTATGCGCGAACTCCTGGGTGGCAAAGGCGCCAACTTGGCCGAAATGACCAAGATCGGTCTGCCTGTTCCTCAGGGTTTTACTATTTCCACCGAAGCCTGCACCAAGTACTATGAAGATGGCCGTATGATCAACGACGAGATCAAGGCGCAGATTATGAAGTACGTAGAGCGTATGGAAGATATCACCGGCAAGAAATTCGGCGATCTTTCCAACCCCCTGCTGGTCTCCGTCCGTTCCGGTGCCCGCGCTTCTATGCCCGGTATGATGGTTACCATTCTGAACCTGGGTCTGAACGAAGATGTCGTGGAAGTTATGGCTGCCAAGTCCGGCAATCCCCGCTGGGCATGGTACTGCTATCGCCGCTTTATCCAGATGTATTCCGACGTTGTTATGGAAGTCGGCAAGAAGTATTTTGAAGTCCTCATTGACGAGATGAAAGAAAAGAAGGGCGTCAAGCAGGACGTTGAACTGACCGCCGAAGACCTGAAAGAACTGGCTATGCAGTTCAAGGCTGAGTACAAGGCTAAGTTGGGCACTGACTTCCCCTCCGACCCCAAAGAGCAGTTGATGGGCGCTATCCAGGCTGTGTTCCGTTCCTGGGACAACCCCCGTGCTAACATCTACCGCCGTGAAAACGATATCCCCTACTCCTGGGGTACTGCCGTTAACGTTCAGTCCATGGCATTCGGTAACATGGGTGACGATTGCGGTACCGGCGTTGCCTTT
>JAZQBF010000225.1:0-4870 GCA_045545615.1 Faecousia sp. | reverse complement strand
TTCTTATTGCTTTGCAAGGAATCTATCAGCGAATCATAATATAGTTTGCGAAGTAGTATTCCACGCCGCCGATCTTATTGATTCCGTCAGCAAGTCTGCCGTTGTCCTTTACATAGATCCAGCCAAACTCCGTCTTGTACCAGCCCTTGGTCGTGCGCTGCACACCATTGCTGCCGAAGTAGCGACCGGAGCAGATATCATTTGTAACCATGACACCGTCAGAGAAGTAATAGTAGTTGCCGCCAACATTCTGCAGGCCGTTTACTGCCTCGCCGTTTCTGAAGTAATACCAATCGCCGCCGCCATTGAACCAGCCGTTTGCAAGGCTCTTCGTTCCCTGGCAAACGCCATCGGCGTTGAAGTAATACACTTCGCCATTAATATACTGGTAGCCGGTGGCTACGGCAACTGTAATGCCATAACCCTCATCGATTCCCTTGACCTGGCCATGATATACTTTGCCCTTATCCTGGAACCAGCCGGTAAGTGCAACATTGCTGTTGTTGAAGTAGCACCACTCGCCATTGATCTTCTTCCAGCCGGTATAGTTCGCAACCACGCCGTTGCTGTCGATGTAGTAGTAGCCACTATCGTAGAAGAATTCATTCTTGATCATCACGCCATCATAATCAAATGCATAGCGCTTATTGCTGATCCACTGAATGCCTGTTACAGGTTCGCCAGCATGGATATAGTACCACTTGCCGTCTTCCTGCTTCCAGCCTTCTCCGTTGAGACCGGTAGCCTTGCCCAGATATTTGCCGTCCTCAGCAAACTTATACAATTCGCCATCTACTTCATAGATGCCGCCGGCGAGTATAAACACTCCATCAAAATAGTACGATACGCCATTGATCTTGTACCATTCGTTGCAGCACAGTTTGCCGCCGGACTTTGCATAGACATACTGACCGCTGAGGCCATCGCCATAACTGAATTGATGCCAGCCGCTCTTAACATACTTGCCGTAAACATCGAAGGCATAGTAGTCACCATTCCAGGATGCGTAATCATTGACGATCATATAACCGTCTCTGATCAGATAGTTGCCTACCCAGCCGTCATAGGCTTCGCCGTTTTTGACATAAAGAGCATCGCCGTCCACATAGTTCCAGCCGTCGGTCAAATCTTTCTCAGAAATGATCGCGCCGCTGCTATCGGTGGTGACGATCTTGCCATTCCACATAAAGGTGCCGATTGCAAGTGCGTTACGGAAGATATAATCCTTACCGTTGATGGTGTGCTTGCCATAGCACAAGTTGTAGTCTGCATCGGCATAATACCAACTGCCGTTGTACTGCGCCCAGCCGGTAATTGCCGCGCCGTCTGCGCCTATCAGGATACCGTTTTCGCTATAGTCATAAACAACGCGGTTGGTGACCATTGTGCCATCATACTCAAAGTAGTACAGTTTTCCATCGATCTTACGATAGTCGTTTTTGACTATTTTGCCGTTTTCCTGATAGAAATACTTGCCATCGATCTGTTTCCAGCCATTTCCGCTGCTGGAACTAACCACCAAGCCAGACTCGTTGACCACATAGTCAACACCGTTGATCCGCACGGTGGCATTGGAATAGGTGTAGCCGTAATCATCGAAGAGGTACTGCTTACCGCCGATGGTCTGCAGACCGGTTTTTGCCTTGCCGGAAGCATCTGCATAAGCATAACGGTTCGGCGTAGATTCGTAGTAAGAATATTCGTTAAATACGATCCAGCCGCCTTTGAACAGTTTGCCATCTTTATCGAATACATAATAGCCGTCTTCTGCGTAGGTGACCTGATTTCTGACCATGGTAGAATTGAAATAGTACCAGTCAGTACCGATCTTCTGCCAGCCGTATGTGATCTCACCATTTTTCAGGTAGACCTTACCCTCGGTACCAATATCGTAAACACCATCACTGGTTACCTTGTTGCAAACGCCAGCATTGTCGATCGCGTACAGTTCGCCATCAATGCGCTCCAGGCGATTTGCATACATAGCAACATTGAAATAATACCACTTGCCGGAGATTTCTTTCCAGCCGTCGTCAAACAATGTGCCGTCGGCCTGTACATAGTAGTATCTGCCGTTTACAGCATGCTTGCCCTCGGTTTGGATCATCTTTCCGTCTTCACCAAAGAGCCGGTTGCCGCCATTAAAATACTCCCATGTATCGCTGTACATACGTCCTTCGTAAGAGAAGCCGTAGGTTGCGCCGTTGATGGTGCGCAGTTCATTGTTGGGGGCTTTGCCACCTTCGCCGTAGTAGAAGTATTCGCCATAGGCATTGCGCCACTCGTTGACATACAGTTTGCCGCCTGCCTTAGCGCAGTAATAATACCACTTTGCGTTTTCGTAGTCGTACTCCTCAAACACGGTATTATCGTACATTGCACCATCGTAGTTGAAAGCGTAGTAGGCGCCATCAATCAGGTAAATGCCAGATGTATACCGCGTGCCATTCTGGATGTAATAGTAGGTTCCGCTGACATTAAGCCAGCCGTTTTTGGTGACTTCGGTATAACTTGCGCCATCCTTGCTGATCACATAGAGTCCTTCGTACTGGTAAGAGTAAACCAGTTTGTCGGTGACCATTCTGCCATCTTCAAAGAAGTACCACACGCCTTTGAGTTGGACAAAGTCTTGCATGCCCGCGCCGTCAGCGCCATAGTAGTACCAATTGTCATAATTATCTTCGTACCACTCATTGACATACAGCGCGCCGCCTGCCTTAGCGCGGTAACTGCCGCCTACCCAGTATCCCAAGTCGCTATCGTACCAGTCGACATAGAATGATTCGTCATCAAACATGATACCGGAATCGCTAAAGCCGTAGTACTTGCCGTCGATCTTCAAAACCTTGCTAGTGCAAGGGATGCCGTTGAGCGCATAGTAATAATCGCCGTCTACTTTGACCCAACCAGTACCAAGCGCCTTATAGCCATCGCCGGCTGCGTTGATCACATAATAAGCATTGTATGCACCGGAGTAGACCAGCGCATTTTTGACCATACAGTAATTTTCGAAGAAGTACCACTTGCCATTGATCTTAACAAAGTCTTCCTCGATAGCCGCAGCATCTGCACCGTAGTACCACCAGTCGCCATAATTATCTTCATACCACTCATTGACATACAGTGCACCGCCGGACTTTGCACGGTAATGCTTGTATGTCCATTCGCCGGTTGCTTCATTGTACTGATCAAATTCGACAGAACAATCTTCATACATCACGCCGGAATAATCGAATGCATAATACTTGTTGCCGATCTTATAAGCACCGTCTCTGTAGCGCTCGCCGTTGTAGTAGTAGTAATAACCTCTACCCGTCTCCAGCCAGCCCGTGGTGGGCACTTTGGTATAAGAAGCGCCACCAGGTGCGATATAGTAGTTCGCCTGATATTTATTGGAGTAAACGATCTGGTCTTCGACCATACGTGCGTCGTAGAAGAAATACCAGGTGTTGCCGACCTTGGCAAAATCATCCACGCCTACGCCTTCTGCGCCATAGTAATACCAATAGTTGCCCTCTTGATACCACTGGTTAACGTACAGAGCGCCGCCCTTTTTGGCGCGGTAGTACTCATATACATGAATTCCCTGTGTCTCATCGTAATAACCGAAACCCGCGACATCGTCATCCAACATACGGCCATTATAATCAAAGAAATAATACTTGCCGCCGATAGCATAAGAGTCTCTGGAGTACTTTTCGCCGTTAGGACCGTAATAGTAATAGTAGCCTTCGCTGTCCTGGACCCACTTGCTGATGATCAGAGAGCCATCTGCAGATGCGGTATAATAGCGCCATCTCTCAGCCTCGTAATCATAGAGTTCGAAGTCCCGACCTGCGAACATTGTGCTATCATAATCAAAGCCGTAGTACTTACCGCCGATGTTATAAATACCACGGCTGTACCGTGCCCCATCAGCGCCATAGTAGTAATAGTAACCTTCGCTGTTCTGGACCCACTTGCTGACGATCAAAGAGCCGTCTGCCGTTGCGGTGTAATAGTACCACTTTCCATCTTCGTTGTCGTAGAACTCAAAACTTTGATCCGCGTACATTGCACCGCTGTAATCAAAACCAAAGTACTGACCTTCGATGTAGTAGACACCTTCCTGGTATCTAGCGCCATTCGCGCCGAAATAGTACCAATATTGATTGTATTCATCCTGATACCAGTCGTTTGCGACCATAATACCCTCTGCATCGAAGCAGTAGTATGCACCATTTTCAGAGATGTAAAACACGCCGTCCACATACTTACTACCGTCGTCGTAGTAACTCCATGTGCCGTCGGCTTCGTTCTTTTGCCAGCCGTCCAGGCTGTCAGCCATAACCGTGGCAGGAAGCAGCATTGCCAGCAGGCAAACAACTGCGACCCAAAGCAAAACCTTGCGTTTGTTCATACCTTTCTTTCCTCCCATTTTATAGCGGCATAGCCGCCAAATTTGCTGAACCTGCCAACGGTCGTTTCGGCAACAAATAACCACTGTGCAGATTGCTTTAGCATATAGAGATTATAACATTTAATACAAAAAAAGGCAACCTATTACAGAAGTTTTTTGCGTTTCTGTTCATAAAATATTCATTTTCCTCTGTTTTGGCAAAAAAGCAGTGCTTTTGACCCAAAAACATTTGTCTTTCTCCGAAAATACAGAATATTTTTACGCACTGCAAAAACTTTTCCGCAAAAAGGCAGCAAAAATCCCGGGCGGGCGCCCGGTATTTTTTGGCTTTTATTTATTCTCTTTCAGTTCTTGCAGGAATTTTTTTGCGTCTTTGAAGAAACTTGCCACGATCAAGATCAGCACGAAACCGATGGGGAAAGCGGCAATGATCGCCACAGATTTCAAAGTTTCCATAGAACTCTCTGCAAA
>JAZQBF010000224.1:0-23347 GCA_045545615.1 Faecousia sp. | reverse complement strand
TTTGTTGTTTTTCCCGGCTTTTCAAATGCAATACGATCTGAACCCGGTTTATCGCAGTTTAGACTAATGATAACATTGGGCGAATTTTGAATAAAATGCCCCAGAATGTTCATATTTTGCTGGGTAAAGTCCGGAAAACCATCTACATAGACAGTATGATTTTCAGCATAATCGCTGTTTTCCAGCGCTTCCAACACCCAATCAGCAAGATCCCTTGGATCTTTTTTACCTCTGACGGAAATTGCCTCGTATGCCTCATAAATATATGCGATTTCCTCTAATTTTTGCGCTAAAGAGCCTGCTGTGTTTTGCGATGCAAACATAATGTCTGCCGGTTTGATGCAACAACATTTAAATTCATCCACAGCATCAACCAAGCCACACAAAAATTCCGGTTTCGTCTCAAAGGATGCATAAGATTTCAGTTTGCTATGCATTTGCCTCACAGCAGCCGCCATGGCGATGATCCGACCACCATCGTCCAAGTAATCGTTATAACTGTCACCAACAGATTCAGCCAAACGTTGCGCCAGTCTGGTAAATGACAGAACTTCACAGTATCGACTTGCGCTGTCGCCTGCTACTGCACAAAGTTTGCGTTCTGAATCGTGTGTAATCAGTTCCGGTACGATCAAGATTCGGTTGCCTCTTTGATTGGAAACATCATTCGCGATTTTCTGCAGTATATAGTTTCTGTTTGCAACCCAATCTTTACCCAGCACTATTTGCAACACAAGCCGTCACCTCCTACAATTCAAACTGTACTACAAAAACAGTGGAAAATATTAGACACTTTTGTGAAAAGCCGTCCGCAAATGGACGGCTTAAATTACACAGGTTTTGCAATAAAAACTTGCGGATAAGCATCTTTCAGCATATTGCAAATCACTGCTGCGTATTCAAACTCTGTAACAACACAAAACACCGCCGAACCGGAACCGGTCATCTGCTGACCGATCGCACCGTAAGAGTTAAAAATCGATTTGATATAATTCAGTTCCAGGTGATCCTTCGTTACGATTGGATCGAAAACATTGCAGAAACCGGATGCTATCTTCGGTAGATCACCGGTGAGCAAAGCGCTTTCAAATACCTGGTGGTCAGGACGTTTGCCAATCGTCTCCTCATCAATTTTTTTGTACAGATCCGGTGTGGATGATGCAAACTCCGGTTTGCAAACAACAAAGAAACAATCTGGTAAATCAGGAAGTTTGCGGATCCTCTCGCCTCTTCCCTCTACCATTGCTGTTCCGCATATCGTACAAAAGGGCACATCACTTCCCACAGATGCGCCAAGTTCCGCAAGGGCCATAATAGACAGCGGATTGTTATAATGTTTATTCAGCGCACGCAAAACAGCAGCCGCATCTGCGCTGCCTCCTCCAAGACCTGCTTCTGTGGGAATTCGTTTTGTAATTCGGATCGCAATTCCGTCGGGTTCTTTGCCGATTGCATCGAAATATACCCGCGCCGCCTTCCAAGCCAAATTCCGTTCATCGCAGGGAATGGCTGGGTTTGTACAAGACATCTCCCAGGGTTTACCGGTGTCCACGTCAATTTCCACATCGTCACGAATGGAGATGGTCTGCATAATGCTCTTTAAGTCGTGATAACCGTCTTCCCGTTTACCAAGAACATCCAATGTTAAATTTACTTTAGCGAATGCGCCTTCGTATAAAGTTACCATAGTTTTTCCTCGCTTAAATAGTATTAAATTAATTATACAAAAACAGATGACGTATTTCAACTTGAATATTGATAAATCTGAATATTTTAGTGTTAAAGCGGCAATATTACAGATGTCAAGATTTTAATTGGAGGTGCAACTATGGATACCATCGCATTGATCCTCTCCATAATCGGATCAATTAACTGGGGACTTGTCGGCTTATTGCAATTTGATCTGGTCTCCTGGATCTTTGGCGGACAGGATGCCGTTATGAGCCGAATTATCTATGTTGTGATCGGACTTGCCGGTCTCTGGTGTATTTCTCTTTTGTTCAGGAAATGCAGAGACAATATCGAAGGTGAATAATAAAAAGAAATGTGGCCGCACTGAATCAGGTGCGGCCACAATCTGCGTATTAATAAATTCTAACAATGCAAGAATATTTCTGATCATTCACAACTGTATAAATGACCGTGTTTTTGGCTTTGATTGCCTTAAAGGAATTGCCGTCGATTTCGCAAGAACCTTCTTCATCAAGCCATTCAACATCATAGGTATTGCCTTCGCTGTCAACGAGTTTAAATGAAAATGTATCGCCTACTTTAACCGTTATATCTGCACCTTTCTCAAGATCATAACTATATCCGAGATCGATTTTATATGTTTTATCCGGATAAGTCTGTTCAGACTCGGTGGTTTCTTCCGGAATCGTTGTTTCCTCGGTAGGCTCAGTTGTTTCATCAGCAGGCTCTGTTGTTTCCTCAGCAGTTGTCACGGTGGGCTGTGTAGTTGCTTCCGTTTCCAGAGTCGTGGCAGCAGTTCCGGATGTGGTAGTTGCAATTGTGCTGGGATTCGTTTCCACATTTTTATTGGTGAATCCGGGGGCAAAGAAACGAAGGACAATGTAAATAACAACCGCAACGATTGCAAGCAACAAAGCGATAACAGTGATCGTCAAAGCAATATCTGTTTTATTTTTGCCGTTGTTTTCCGGAGCATCGTTATTCTCATCATCGTCATTGGTAACAGGCGGTGTTGCCTTGACGTTCTCAACGCCTTTGTCCAAATTGCGCTTACGAACATTGGACTTGGAAAAACGTCCACCCTTCACATGCGTATAGGCAGCAGGTGCTTTTTCCTCCACCGGAATTGTGGTATCACCGGTTACTACTTTAACCTCGCCGGGACGGACACATCCGCAAATGGGGCACTGAACTGCCGTCTCCGGATAAGATGTACCGCATACATCACATATAATCTTACTCATATACAACCTCCAAATCGGTGCAAATTGGTCTGCACAGTTCTTTACTTGCACATTATATCATTTCTTGCTGAATAAAACAACCATAAAGATGTTGGTTTTTTTGTAAATTTATTTTATCATATATAAAGAACATATAAGGAGGCGATTATAGTGTCAGAACCAAAACTGATTTCGCCAATGCTTGATAATTTTCTCATGGGTGATCCCATCAGTGATCATAACGGTGTGAAATGTTGCCCCGCTATGGATAAAGATACTGAAGAAAAATATTTGGTAAAGGTAATATCCGTTCCTGCTTCAAGAACAAGTCTTGACGCATTATTGCTCACCGGCGCATACGCAAACGAGGCGGATGCATTGTCCTATTATAAGGAAATTGCAGAAGGCGTAGTGGAAGAGCATAATATTCTTACAAAACTATCAAACCTGGAAGGCTTTATTCCTTTCGATGCCTGCCAAATGGTACCTATGGATGATGACATCGGCTTTGATGTATATCTTCTTACCTCGTACAAGCGTACATTGAAAAAGCAGTTTAATCGTGTTCCTATGACACATCTTTCTGCTATCAATTTGGGTATAGACCTCTGCGCTGCCCTTACGGTCTGCCGCAGAAGCGGATATCTGTATGTAGATCTGAAACCGGATAACATTTTTGTTACGGAAAACAATAATTATCGGATCGGCGATCTTGGCTTTTTACCCATTGATGGTCTGAAGTACATTTCTTTGCCCGACAAATATCGCAGTGCTTATACTGCGCCGGAGATCGCGGATGCTTTCTCTGATTTAAATACAACGCTCGATATATACGCGGCTGGTTTGATCCTCTATCAAGCCTATAACGACGGTGTTTTGCCTGTTATAGACGAAGAGAGCGGGTCATTCCCTGCTCCTGCTTATGCTGATTATGAAATAGCAGAGATCATTCTCAAAGCATGCGCAGAAAAACCCGAGGACCGTTGGCAGACGCCGGAAGAAATGGGTCAGGCATTGGTTTCCTATATGCAAAGAAACGGCGTAAATGACACGCCCATCGTTCCCATCATCGTCCAGGAAGATACCGCAGAAATTGTGGTAGAGGATGTAACTCCTGCTGTAGAAACATCCGATGAAACGGAAGAGGCACGTGGTCTGTACGAACAAAATGAAGATGTCGCGGAAACATCTGAGGAAGTCAATGAGGATCGTATTGATGATATTGAGATATCTGAAGAAGCGATCACCGAAGACTCTATTTACACAACCGATGAATATGGAAATCTGACTTTCCTCGATACCGGTTCTAACGACGAAACTGCCCCGGAAAACAGCGATGACGCTGAGGATGTAACATATAATGAGGTAACTGACGAAGTTTCCGAAATTATGACTTACGCAGATGAACTGCTCTCTCATCCCACGCCGGATCCTGTTGTCCCGCCGGAAAAAATCGAGGTTTCTCTCCCTGAGCCTGTTGTTGAAGAGGCCGAAGAAACGCAAGAAGCAGAAGGATCTGCTGAAAGCGCAGATATTTCTGAAGAAGCAGAACAATCTGAGGAAGCAGAAGATTCTGCTGAATCAGAAACTGCGGAAGATACTGCAGAAACCGACGAAATCACGGAAGAATCCATTAATGAGGGCGAAGATAATTTTACCGAAATCCCCCCGGCAAAAAAGGGCAAATTGATTCGCAATATTTGCATTGCAATCGGTGCTTTGCTTATCGCTCTTGCAGGTTTCCTTTACTACAAATTTGTATATATGCAATATGTGTCTATACAAGTTACCGGTGAAGAGGGTGTTCTTACCGTTTATGTTGACAGTGAATTCAGCGAAGAAAAACTCACCGTTGTTTGCACAGATACTTATGGAAACCAACTTGTTCAAATCGTTAGCGACGGAAAGGCCGTTTTTACAGACCTGACTCCCAACTCTGCTTATACAGTCCAGGTAAAAGCAGCCGGTTTCCACAGATTGACCGGTAAAACCTCCACCGCTTATTCCACTCCCTCTCAAACGACGATCACACAGTTAAGCGCTGTTTGTGGTACGGAGGACGGAAGCGTTATTCTCAACTTTGCTGTTGACGGCAACGATGCCGAACAATGGAAAGTTCGTTACAGCACAGCAGGTGAAGAAGAAAAAGAGATTTTGTTCACCAGTCATATTGCCACGATCAACAATCTGACAATGGGTGCAACTTATACATTCACCGTTGAACCCCTTGATGCAGCATACTTCACAGGAGAAAATACGGTTCAGTTCACTGCAACCAAAGTTGTTGTTCCAGAAAACCTGAAAGTTGATTCTTATGCAGATGGTAAACTCAGCATCTCCTGGTCCGTCCCCGAAGGTGCTACAGTTGAAAGTTGGTCTGTTCACTGTTATAACGATGCAGATTACAACAAAATCATTACTGTGACAGAAACCAAAGCAGAATTTACAGAAATTGACGCAGCCTCTGCATATACTATTGAAGTTGTAGCAAACGGAATGCACCAGGGCGGTCAGTTATTTGTTGCAAAAAATCCGATCAATGTGAGCAATTTCACTGCATCTGTGAACACCCCCGAAACGGTAACCTTAAAATGGGAAACAGATAATGCTGTCACAGAAACCGGTTGGATTTTAAAATACACAACCAACGATTCTGCCGAGCAGGAAATTACCGGTTTTAAAGACAACACTGTCCAAGTGCCGGGAATCGCTGCAAATGCAATTTGTAAGTTCACGTTGTATACCGCTGACAACGCACCTGTTTTAAACGGCGAACTGTCTTTTACCATGCCGCAAACTGAAACATTTAACCGTTATGAACTGACTGCCGACGATTTGATCATCAATATGTGCCGTACACCTGGCAAATCTGACTGGTCATACCGTGACATTTCTATGTCGGACTATACAAATACATTTAAAAGTGGTGACAGCGCATCTTTCTTGTTGTCATTAAAGAAGATCCGTGGGGATTCCGGCGACACCGTTATAACGACCTATGTTATTAAAGATTCCGCCGGCAAAGTCATCTCCTCTGCTTCCGTTCAGGACATTTGGGATGAGATGTGGGATAACGGACATTGCGCTTTGGATGTTCCTTCTCTGCCCTCCGCTTCCGGTGAATACACAGTGTATATTTATTTCAACGAACAATTGTTGCACACGGAAAACTTTACTATGAAATAATCCTATAAATATCCGGCAATCATAGGGATTGCCGGATATTTTTTCTGACATATTTATTGAAAATTTTTAATTTACACTTGCATTCTTGTTTATACAGATGTATACTAAACACAGATATACACTTGGAGGCGCAGAATGATCTTAGTTAAGAACGCAACTCAGTTCTTTAATAACTACTATTACTTTTATGCTTTGAAAAAGTAATAGCGTTTTGTGCTGCAAAGAATATCTTTTAATTTGTAATCAGGCCGCACAGATGCATTTCTGTGCGGTTATCTTTTTAGGAGTTGATTTTATGATCGCTGTATTAAAAAACGGTACAACGCAAGAGCAAAAGGAACATTTGATCTCTTGGCTGAAACATATGAATTTGGATGTCCACCTTTCGGAAGGCCAGGAAATCACCGTAATCGGTCTGATCGGTGACACCAGCCGCGTAGATATGGAGTTATTAAGCAGCCTGGAAATCGTTGAAAGTGTAAAACGCGTTTCCGAACCATACAAGCAGGCAAATAGAAAATTCCATCCCAAAGACAGCGTCATCTCTGTTGGCAATGCAAAATTTGGCGGTGGTAATTTTGCAATGATCGCAGGACCTTGCTCTGTAGAATCGGAAGAGCAAATTATTTATGTGGCAAATGCGGTAAAAGAATCCGGCGCAGATGTTCTTCGTGGCGGCGCATTCAAGCCCAGAACATCACCTTACGCATTCCAGGGGCTGAAGGACGAAGGCATTCGACTGCTTCTTGAGGCGAAGAAAGCAACCGGTCTTCCTATCATAACCGAAATTATGAATATCCGTTCCCTTGATCTGTTTGAGGATGTGGATATTATTCAGGTCGGCGCCCGGAATATGCAGAATTTTGATCTGCTGCAAGAGTTGGGTAAAACAAAGAAACCCATCTTGCTGAAACGCGGCTTGGCAAACACTTTGCAAGAACTGTTGATGAGCGCCGAATACATCATGAGTGAAGGCAACGAAAATATCATCCTCTGTGAGCGTGGAATCCGCACCTATGAGACATATACCAGGAACACCCTGGATCTTTCCGCCGTGCCTGTTCTGCATAATCTTACCCATTTGCCGGTGGTCGTAGATCCCAGCCACGCTACTGGCAAAGCATTCCTTGTCCCCTCTATGGCGTTGGCTGCCGCTGCTTGTGGCGCCGACGGAATTATGGTAGAAGTTCATAATAACCCTTCCTGCGCATTGTGTGACGGCGCACAGTCCTTGACACCTGAGCAATTCTCTGTACTAAATGCGCAAATTAAAAAAGTTCGCGAGGCGATCCTATGAAAGTCGGCATCCTTGGATTGGGCTTGATCGGTGGCTCTCTTGCACGAGCATATGCAAAAGCCGGACATACAGTTTTTGCTTTTGATCAGGATGCAAGTATGGTAGAATTTGCGCAGTTGGCAAATGTTGTGGCAGCACCTTTGGACGAAAACACACTTCCTGTCTGCGATTTGGTATTTTTGGCAATATATGCGGATGCGTCTGCAAATTGGTTAGAAAATAATGCTGTATATATTAATAAAAACGCAATCGTAATGGATTGCTGCGGCATCAAAGAGGAAATTTGCAACCGTTGTTTCCCTCTGGCAGAAAAATATGGGTTCACCTTTGTCGGCGCCCATCCTATGGCAGGTTCTCATAACTCCGGTTTTAAGTACAGCCGATCCAATCTGTTCCAAGGTTCGCCCATGGTTCTCGTACCGCCCCGATATGACGATCCTGTTCTCCTTGCGCAGATCAAAGAAATGCTTGCGCCCTGCGGGTTTAAATCCTACTCTGTCACAACAGCAATGGACCATGACAAAATGATCGCGTTTACCTCCCAAATGCCCCATATTGTCAGCAATGCATTTATTAAATCCCCCACAGCACAAAATCACGCCGGTTTTTCCGCAGGCAGTTATAAAGATCTGACTAGAGTTGCCTGGTTAAACCCGGAGATGTGGACAGAGTTATTCTTAAGCAACCGGGATAATATTCTCTCGGAACTGACTTTATATATCAACAATCTAACAGTTTATAAAAAAGCCATCGAAAATAATGATCCCGATCTTCTTAACAAATTATTGGATGAAGGTCGCAGGTGTAAAGAGAAGGTAGACGGATGAAGACGATCACAGTATCTGCTACAAAAAAATACGATATTATTCTTTCCCACAACATACTGCATAAAATTGGCTCTTTTACAAAATCTGTCTGCGCAGCAAAGAAAGTAGCCGTTATCAGTGACAGCAATGTATGGCCACTCTACGGCGAGACCGTGATGAATGGCTTAAAAAGCGAAGGGTTTGATGTGTTTGATTATGTCCTCCCTGCTGGTGAAGCCAGTAAAAACGGAAACAACCTGTTGTCGATTCTGAACTTTTTGGCAGAAAGCCGTTTATCAAGAAAAGATTGTGTGATTGCCCTTGGCGGTGGCGTTGTTGGTGATATCTGTGGGTTCTCAGCCGCAACTTATTTGCGTGGTATTGCCTACATCCAAGTTCCCACTTCCCTGCTGGCAATGGTGGATTCCTCCGTAGGTGGAAAGACTGCGATCGATCTTCCTGCGGGCAAAAATTTGGCAGGCGCATTCTACCAACCTAACCTTGTTCTCTGTGACCTGGATGTATTAAATACACTGCCGGATGATATATTTCGTGACGGCTCTGCAGAGGTGATCAAGTACGGCGTTCTTTTTGATGAAGAACTGTTTGCCCATCTGGAAGAAAATGCTTTATCTTTTGACAGAGATTATGTTATCGCCCGTTGCATTGAATTAAAACGGGATGTTGTAGAGGCAGATGAATTTGAGCAAGGATCGCGAAAATTGTTGAATTTAGGTCATACTATCGGGCATGCAATCGAAAAATTGAGCAACTACACAATCTCCCACGGATATGCTGTTGCTGCAGGAATGGCGATTATTTCCCGGTTGTCGGTAGCCAATGAATTCTGTAGTGAACATACCGCAAAACGAATTTGCAAAATTTTAGAACAGTTCTCTCTTCCTACTAACACACAATATATGGCAGATGACCTGTTCACAGTTGCGCTGTCCGATAAAAAAGCAACTTCGGACACCATCTCATTAGTAACCCCGTCTGCAATCGGGCAATGTATTGTTCGTGATACGCCCATATTAAATCTTTCATCCTATATTGAATCAGGACTATAAATATGGATATTTGCATTTATCCCAATTTGCTTAATGGCTCTGTAAGAGCCATCGCATCCAAATCACAAGCACATCGGCTTTTGATTTGTGCGGCATTTTCCGATGCCCCCACGACAATTTTTTGCAATGAAACAAACCAGGACATTGAGGCAACTGCAGACTGTTTGCGGTCTTTAGGGGCTGTTATCAAAAGAACGAATGATTCCTATGAAGTCACGCCATGCGCAACCATTCCGGAAAAGGCAGAACTGAATTGCCGCGAAAGCGGTTCAACTTTGCGTTTTCTCCTCCCTATTGTTGCCGCTCTTGGTGTGAATGCCACATTTTTAATGTCCGGCCGACTTCACCAGAGGCCCTTGTCGCCCCTGTGGGAGGTTTTGGAAGCGAACGGCTGTGTGCTTACCAGGCCCACAGAAACAACTTTGAACTGCACCGGAAAACTTAAGAACAATCTCTATGTAATTAACGGAAATGTGTCCAGCCAGTTTATAAGCGGATTGTTGTTCGCGCTCCCTCTGCTTTCCGGTAAAAGCCAAATTTGCGTTGCGGGCAAACTGGAATCAAAGCCATACGTCACTATGACGCAGAACGCTTTAAATATGTTTGGCGTTAAAACAGACACATTCAGCATTGAGCCACAATACCCATTTCGTTCTCCCAGGGAAGTTACTGTTGAGGGCGATTGGAGCAACGGCGCATTTTTCCTTGCCGCAAACGCCATTGGCAGTAATGTCTGTATCTCGAATCTAAATCACGATTCTGCCCAAGGTGACAAAGCGGTTTATGACATTCTTAATAATATAGACCACCTGCAGACGATCGACGCTGCAGATATTCCGGATTTGGTTCCCATTCTCGCAGTTGTTGCCGGCACAAAAAATGGTGTGACATTTAATAATATTGCCCGGCTGCGTTTAAAAGAATCCGACAGAGTGGATTCTGTGATTCGTATGCTTAATGCCTTTGGGATAAAGGCGTATGCAACCGATAACACACTAACTGTGGAAGCCGGAAAATATCGCGGTTGTACTGTGGATGCTATGGGCGACCACAGAATCGCCATGGCTGCGGCGATCGCAGCAACGGTAGCAGATGGTCCTGTCAGAATTTGCGGCGCAGAATGTGTTTCTAAGTCATATCCCGCATTTTGGGAAGAATACACCCGTTTAGGAGGCAAATATGAGCAGTACTTACGGTGAAAATATTAAATTATCTATCTTCGGTCAATCCCACGGCGCTGCGATCGGTATGGTACTGGACGGTGTGCCTGCAGGTTTGCCGGTAGATATGGATGCTTTGAAAGCGTTTTTGGCGCGAAGAGCGCCGGGCAATGCGGACTATGCAACCCCAAGAAAGGAAGCCGATGAACCGGAGTTTTTATCCGGAATCGTCGACGGATATACCTGCGGTGCACCGATCTGCGCTGTGATCCATAACACAAATACCCGTTCAAAGGATTACAGTGAGCAGAAAGATAAACCGCGTCCCGGTCACGCGGATCTGACGGCGGAAATTAAATACGGCGGTTTTCAGGATGTTGCCGGAGGCGGTCATTTCTCCGGGCGGTTAACCGCGCCGCTATGTATTGCAGGCGGTTTGTGTAAACAGTGGTTAGAAGCCGATGACATCCGGATCGGTGCGCACATTTGTGTGATCGGCGGTGTTGCCGATGATCCGCTGTATCTTGACTGGATCAACCCGGATTTTAGTTCCATACAAAAAGATTTCCCGGTTATCAACGCATCCGCAGGTAAAAAAATGTGCGAAGCAATTTCTGCTGCCAAAAACGAAGGCGACAGTTTAGGCGGCATTATTGAGTGCATCGTTTCCGGTCTTCCTGCAGGTGTTGGCGATCCGATGTTTGGGGGTATGGAAAGCCGTATCGCACAAATCGTTTATGGCATTCCTGCAGTAAAAGGCATTGATTTCGGTAGCGGTTTTTCTGGCAGTTATCTTCGCGGTAGCCAGAATAACGACGCATATACCATTGAAAACGGTATTATTCGCACTGTTACCAACAACTGTGGCGGTATTTTAGGCGGTATTACAAATGGTATGCCCATTGTATTCCAAACAGCCATCAAGCCTACACCGTCTATTGGGAAGCCACAGCAGACGATCTCTTTAAATGACGAGCAGGTGTGTCAGACAGTTGTAAAAGGCCGTCATGACCCTTGCATCGTCCCGAGAGCAGTACCTATAATTGAGGCAGCAGCAGCCATTGCTGTGTTTGATGCACTGCTAAGTCACACATAATTCCTGGAGGTATTTCTATGGATATCAAAGATTTAAGAGAAGAAATTGATGTAACCGACGAGCAATTGGTAAAACTCTTTACCAAAAGAATGGAGATTTCTTCTAAAATTGCGCAATACAAAAAAGAGAACAATCTTCCCGTCTACGTACCTGCGCGGGAACGGGAGAAATTAAAGCAAGTCGGTGAACTTGCCGGCAGTGATATGGAAAACTATACCCGTGTTCTCTACTCTATGCTTTTTGAACTTAGCAGAAGTTATCAAAAGAAATTAACAAGAGAGCAAACACAACTGTATCGGCAGATCACCGATTCCATTGAAAACACGCCCAAGTTGTTCCCCCAAACGCCAATGGTGGCTTGCCAGGGTGTTGAAGGCGCTTATGCCCAGATCGCCTGCGAAAAGATTTTTAAGTCTCCATTCATTATGTACTTCAAAAATTTTGACGCAGTGTTCAACGCAATTGAACAGGGTTTGTGTCAGTATGGCGTTCTTCCCATCGAAAATTCCACAGCCGGTTCTGTAAAGAAAGTCTACGATCTGATGATCCATCATAATTTCTCGATCGTTCGCACTTTCCGCTTAAAAGTTGACCATAACCTGCTTGTAAAACCCGGTACAAAGTTGGAAGATATTCACGAAATTTATTCCCACGACCAGGCGATCAATCAATGCGCAGAATTCTTGAAAAAACTGCCTAACGCCAAAATTATCCCGGTTGAGAACACGGCAGTTGCCGCGCAACTGGTTGCCAAGTCCGAGCGAATGGACATTGCCGCCATTTCCAGCCGCGCTTGCGAGGAGTTGTACGGTCTTACCAGTTTGTCCGATTCCATTCAGGACGAGGGTAACAACAGAACACGGTTTATTTGCATCAGCAAAAACCTTGAGATCTATCCCGGCTCCGATAAAACCAGTATTATGATGGTTTTGTCCCACAAACCCGGCGCACTTTACAAGGTGCTGGCAAGAATGTATGTTTTGGGTATCAACGTTATTAAACTGGAATCCAGACCCATTCCGGATCGGGATTTCGAGTTTATGTTCTATTTTGACCTTGAAACGTCCATCTACTCTGAAGAATTTGTGCAACTAATGTGCGAATTAGACGACCTCTGCGAAGAATTTAAGTATCTTGGCAGTTATACCGAGGTGGTTTGATGAAATGCGGTCTTCTTGGAGAGTCTTTGAAACACAGTTACTCTCCGCAGATCCACAGTTTAATTGCCGACTATCCATACGATCTGTTTCAAGTAAAGTCCGATAATCTGCAAGATTTTTTTACAAAGTCTGATTTTACCGGAATTAACGTAACGATCCCGCACAAAAAAGCAGTCCTCCCCTATTGCTCGCAACTGTCTGATTGCGCGAAAAAGTTGGGTTCTGTGAATACGATCGTTCGATTGGATGACGGTTCTTTATACGGTCATAATACAGATTATTTTGGTTTTTCATATTTGATTAAACACGCCAATCTGCATGTCACAAACAAAAAGGCGCTTGTTTTAGGCAGCGGTGGCGCATCGGTAACGGTTGTTGCCGTGCTGGAAGAACTGGGTGCGGATGTCACGGTCATTTCCCGAACCGGTGAAAACAACTATGCAAATATCTCCCGGCATCAAAATGCAGCGTTGATCGTTAATACCACACCGGTAGGTATGTACCCGGAAAACGGTTGCAGCCCAGTCGATCTTTCGCAGTTTTCCCAGTTGGAATGTGTCATTGATATTATTTACAACCCTATGAAAACCAAACTGCTTTTGGACGCAGAATCCCACGGTATCAAAACCGAAAACGGACTTCGTATGTTGGTGGCGCAAGCCGTTGAAAGCGCAAAACTTTTCACCAAAAAAGAAATTTCCGATGATGTAATCGAAAAGATCTTTCAAGTTTTAGCAGTGCAAACCGAAAATATCATACTCATTGGTATGCCTGGATGCGGAAAGACCACAATCGGCACAATTTTGGCAAAAAAGTTAAACAGACCTTTTGTTGACACGGATGACCAAATTGAAAAGGCTGCGGGGATGTCAATTCCAAACATTTTTGAAAAATTCGGTGAAACCGAGTTTCGGAAAATGGAGACTGCTGTGATTTCCGATACCGGAAAACGATCTGGTCTTTTAATATCCACCGGCGGCGGTTGCGTAACGGTTGCTGAAAACTATGCCTATTTACACCAAAATGGCTTGATCGTGTGGCTACAACGGGATATTGAAAGACTTACCAAAGACGGTCGACCAATATCATTGAAAACAGATTTGGCACAGTTATTCCAACAAAGAAGTTCTATGTATCAGCGTTTTGCAGATATTACCGTATGTAACGACGGTGAACCGGAAATGGTTGCAGATAAGATAATAAAGGAGGTAGAAAAATGGTCATTCAAGTAATAAACGGACCGAATATCAATATGCTTGGTATTCGCGAGCCGGACATATACGGGCAAGAAACATATACTGACCTCCTTAACCTTCTTGATACAGTTGGCAAGGAATTAAATGTAGATATACAACATTTCCAATCCAACCACGAAGGTGACATCGTAGACAAAATCCAGTCGTGCTATCAAAAGGCAGACGCAATCGTGATCAATCCGGCGGCATATACCCACACCTCAGTGGCAATTCTCGACGCATTGAAATCTATAGGAATTCCTGCCGTTGAGATCCATATTTCCGATGTAAACGCCAGAGAAGATTTCCGGCAGGTATCATACGCCGGACTTGCCTGCGAGAAAACAATTGTTGGTCACGGCATTAACGGATACAAAATGGCGATCGAATATTTAGTAAATGCATATACGAAAAAATGACCGATTCAAAATCGGTCATTTTTAATATCCAATATCCAGGTATCATGATCAAAAGATTTTGTGCCATCAATAAAAACCGCAGAATGTTGCATAAGTTCAAATCCGCATAATTTATGAAGATAAACAGAAACATGATTGTCCCGTTTGATATGGGAATAAATCTTCTTATGTTTCATATCCTTGCAAACTTTCTGTAATAATTTTTTACCGTATCCTTTACCGATGTAATCAGGGTCAGTTTCAAAACCTGTAATCAAAAAACCATCTTCAAATTTTTCAAACCTCAGCGAAGAAACATAGCGATCATTATCCAGCCATACGGCAATGCAAGAATTATTAGAATCAAAAACAGAATCAAGATTATAATAAAAATCCTGCTCTGCCTCAATAGCACCAACAGGCAAACTGAGATGAGAATACTTTGCTATTCTTTCTTCCTCAATTCGGCAACGATACAGATGCCTTAATTTGTCGATTTCCAATTCAGATTTGCTGTAAAAATATGTAACCATACATTCCTCAATAATATTTTTTCTTAAACATAACATAAGGGAAACGCCCTGTCAATAAAAATGCAAGAATACCTGCAAAATCGGACGAATTAAAATTAAAATCCCAATTATGCAATGAATTTTATACGTTATGAAGTTTATATTCATCATTTTTTTCTGTGTTATGTTAAGGTTATTCACACTTTCAACAGAGTTATCCACAGCAATAATTTGTGGGTTTCATTAAAATTGTTCCGTTTTTTGTCGAATATACGGATAAAACAAAGTATTTCATTATCTAAAATACTGTAAAATTAAATACAGGATATACAGATGAAAATTTGAATGAATAATGTCGAAAAATGCAGGGGTAAATACACCCCTGCATTTAGATTTTTTCACCCAGTATCGACTTTGTCGCAAAGGCATTGAGAGACATATCTGCAACATTGCCCGCAAGGTACTCATAGTAGCCTTGCGCGCCGATCATTGCCGCATTATCACCGCACAGCGAAAGGGGTGGCATATAGATCTTTAAGCCAAGATCCTTCGCCATAAGATTCAGATCTGCACGAATTTTGGAATTCGCAGCAACACCGCCGGCAACAGCAACGGCCTTATGTCCGGTCATCTCAAGCGCCCTTTTTACCCGAGACACCAGGGTGTCGGATACGGCGGCTGTGAAAGATGCACACAAACTATCAACATCCAGTTCCTCATTCACTTGCTGGGCATGATGAATTAGATTCAATGTTGCCGTTTTCAAGCCGGAAAAACTCATATCCAGCGGATTCTCGCCCGGCTTAGAACGGGGCAATTCGTACTTATTCATATCCCCCTGTTGTGCCGCTTTATCCAAAGCAGCGCCACCGGGATAAGGCATACCAAGCACACGCCCAACTTTATCAAAGCACTCCCCTGCCGCATCATCCAGGGTCGAACCAAGGATGTTCATTTTTGTATAATCCTGAACATCTACGATCAAGGTGTGACCGCCGGACACAACAAGACACAGAAAGGGCGGTTTCAAATCTTCAAATGCCAGATAATTTGCTGCAATATGACCACGAATGTGGTGAACAGGAATCAGCGGAATATTCAGCGCCAACGCAGCAGCCTTGGCAAAATTAACACCAACCAAAACAGCGCCGATCAATCCGGGAGCGTATGTTACAGCAATACCATCAATATCTTCACGGCGCAAGCCGGCATCAGCCAACGCCTGATCTGCCAAGCCAAATATCGCTTCGATATGCTTTCTGGAGGCAATCTCCGGCACAACGCCGCCGTAGAGCCTGTGAAGATCGACCTGAGAGGCAATCTGATCTGTCAGCACTTTTCGTCCATCAACAACGATTGCAACCGCAGTTTCATCGCAGGAGGATTCTACTGCTAAAATATTCAAACTGCCCACTCCTTTCGTAAGATCAATGCATCTTCTTTTGGTTTTTGATAATAACCGGGTCTTCTGCCTACCTGAACAAACCCATGCTTTTCATAGAGGCTGACCGCAGCATCATTGGATATCCGCACTTCTAATGTTAAGGAAGAAATTTGCTGTTGCTTCAAATGATCAATAAGCGACAACACAAGTTTTTCTCCAATATGCTGTCTTCTGAAATCTGCATCCACAGCAAGGTTCATCATATCCGCTTCGTTTATAACAGACTGAGACCCAACATAGCCGATGACTTTCTCTCGAAAGGTGGCTACAAGCCAAAGAGACAACGGGTTGGAAAGTTCTGAACGAATTGCGCTTTCGCTCCAGGGAAGGCTGAAGCACTCCCCTTCCAGTCTGGCAACGGCAGAACAATGACATTCCTGCATTTTTTCAATTCTGATCATTTTGCCTCAAACCATGTCCTTCCAATTTTCGCCTCCGCAGTAAGGGGTACGCGCAGGTTTGCCACACTTTCCATCTGCGTGCTTACCAATTGGCAAACACTTTGGGCGATTTCCTCCGGGCATTCCACGATCAACTCATCATGCACTTGCAAAAGCAGTCTTGCCTCCGGGAATTTATCACGCAAGGCGTTGTCGATCCGGATCATCGCCAACTTTATAAGATCCGCCGCTGTACCCTGGATGGGTGTATTGAGGGCAATACGCTCTGCGCCCTGACGCACCATATAATTGCTGCTTTTCAGTTCCGGGATATGCCGTTTGCGACCGTAAATTGTCGTAGTATACCCCTTCTCCTTCGCATCTTCCACCACCTTGTGCATATAGGCACGCACACCGTGATAATTGGCAAGGTAATTATTGATATATTCCTTCGCCTCATAACGGCTGACGCCAATATCATCTGCCAATGAGAACTCAGAAATGCCATAGACAATGCCAAAATTAACTGCCTTCGCGTGGCGTCGTTGGAGCGGTGTCACACTATCCAGGGGCACTTTGAACACTTGAGAAGCGGTCACTGTGTGAATATCCATACCGCTGGCAAATGCCTCCTGCATCGTTTTATCATCGGCTATGTGGGAAAGCACGCGCAGTTCAATTTGGCTATAGTCCGCATCCACCAAAACGCACCCGGGACTGGGAATAAACATTTTGCGAATTTCCGCGCCTAGATCCGTTCTGACGGGAATATTCTGCAGATTCGGTTCGGCTGAAGAAAGTCTGCCGGTTGCGGTTACAAGGTTTTGGAAAGTTGTATGAATTCTGCCGTCCTGACCAATGACTTTCATCAATCCGTCTGCATAGGTTGATTTTAGTTTTGTCAGCATACGATAGTCCATAATCGCAGGAATGATCGGATGCTTATTTTTCAATTTTTCAAGCACATCCGCATTGGTGGAATAACCACTTTTCGTCTTCTTCACCGGCGGAAGTCCTAATTTTTCAAACAACAAGTCGCCTAACTGTTTCGTTGAATTGATATTAAAGGGTTCCTGAGAATAAGAGAAAATCAGCGTCTCACAGTCAGAAATCCGCTGGGAAAGCATCTGGCTGAACTGTTCTAACTGGTTTCTGTCGATAGCAATTCCGGTCTTCTCCATTCTGTACAACACAGCGCAAAGGGGAAATTCAATCTGATCATACAGATCTTTCATACCGTTCTTTTCCAGTTGTTCAATCATAATCGGGCGAAGATTCCAAATTGCTTCTGCAGAAGCGATTGGATCATTATCATCCACAGACGCGCCAATATAACTAACCGACAGTTTGGATATGGGATAATCCGATTGAGAAGGGTTCAGATCATAAGCGGCAAGTGCTGTATCAAAAGTAAAATTGCAATGGTCAAGCCCCAACTGATCAAAAATGTGCAGCGTTGATTTCAAATCGTGGCAAACGACCGATTTTGCAGTGGAAAGGAATTTTTGCGCAAACAGCGCCTCCATCGGCGTTATTGCGCAAACACCACTCTCCCAGGCAAGACCGATAGAACCGTCTGCTGCAAAGTAAATTGCGAGATCGTTGCAAGTCTCCGGTAATTGATCCACACGGGGCAGTGTGACACCTTGTTTGACAACGATATCTGTCTCGCTTTCAACGCCACGCAGACCGTATTTATCGATCAGCCGAACAAACTCCAGTTGGGTAAAAATCTTATAGAGTTCTGCTCTGTTGTAGGGTTGGATAATTGCATCTTTCGGCTCAAAGTCGATGGGCGCTGTACATTGGATCGTTGCAAGATCATAAGAAAGGTATGCAGAATCCTTGCCGTCTTCCAGTTTTTCCCGAAGTTTCGGGCGAATAGATGGATCACTAAGGTTTTGATAAATGCCATCCAACGAGCCAAATTTCAAAAGCAGTTCTGTGGCAGTTTTTGGTCCAACACCCGGCACGCCGGGAATATTGTCAGAACTGTCTCCCATCAGTGCCTTCATATCAATGATCTTCTTGGGGGCAAATCCATACTCCTGGATAAACGTCTGTTCGTCATAAAGCGTCGTTGCGGTTTGACCGGGTTTTGAGATCACCAACTTGATATGCACATTTTGGTCAATCAATTGCAAACTGTCTCTATCGCCGGTAGCAACAACACACTCCCAATCGTTATTGCTGCAGATTCTGCCAACGGTACCGATCACATCGTCCGCTTCCCATCCCTGACATTCATAAATCGGAATATTCATTGCCCGCAAAATATCTTTCATAATCGGCATTTGCTGAGCAAGTTCTTCCGGCATCGGATGGCGTGTTGCCTTATAACCGTCAAATTTTTCATGGCGGAAAGTTGGACCATGAAGGTCAAATGCGACACAAACTGCATCCGGTTGTTCTTCTTTTTCCATTTTTTCAAGAATGTTCAGAAAACCGAATATAGCGTTTGTGCAGATGCCGTCTTTGGTTGTAAGCAACCGGACACCATAAAAGGCGCGGTTGATCACGCTATTACCGTCGAGAATCAACAGTTTCATACTTTTCTCCATTTTGCGCCCTGGGGCGTATCAATGATTTCAATTCCTCTTGCCTTCAATTCATCACGAATACGGTCGGCTTCCTGGAAGTTCTTCTCCTTCTTTGCTTCTGTACGGGCAGCGACCAACGCGTCGATTTCCGGATCTGCGGATGCAGCGGCTTCAGCCTTTTCCTTCTCTCTGACCTTCGCAGCGGCTTCCAGCAAATTCAAACTTAACACCTGGTCAAAGTCTGCCAAAGCAGCAAGTTTGGTGCTGCCATTTGTCTTTGCTTTCAGAACATCGTAAAGGGCAGTAATTGCCAAAGATGTGTTCAGATCGCCATTAAGTGCGCCGGCAAAACGTTCCTTCAAAGCAGACAAAACTGCGGTATCCACATCGCCGTCATTTTCCAATGCTGCGATCTTTCCAATCAGTTTCTCGTATGCAACGGTGGCGTTATCCAGGTTTTCCCAACTAAACACCAGATTGCGACGGTAATGGCTTTGGAGACAGAACATTCTGTAAGCCATTGGATCATAACCCTTCTGCTCCAGGAGGCTGACAGTCAGAAACTCACCTTTTGACTTAGACATTTTTCCCGTATCCGTGTTCAAATGGTGCACATGGAACCAATAGTTACACCACTTGTGTCCCAAAAAACTCTCAGACTGGGCGATCTCGTTTGTGTGGTGCGGGAATGCATTGTCGATACCGCCACAATGAATATCCAGATCCTCACCAAGATATTTCATAGAAATACCGGAGCATTCAATGTGCCAGCCAGGATAACCAACACCCCAGGGAGAATCCCATTTCGGCGCCTGATCCTCAAATTTAGACTTTGTGAACCAAAGAACAAAGTCGTTTTTGTTTTTCTTGTTCTCATCCTCTTCAACGCCATCACGAACACCGATAGCCAGGTCTTCTTCATCATGATCGTTGAATACATAATACTTATCCAGTTTGGATGTATCAAAGTACACATTTCCGCCTGCCACATACGCCTTCCCTTTTTCAATAAGGCCTTGTACCATATTGATAAACTCGGGGATGCAGCCGGTTGCAGGCTGGACAATATCAGGTTTCTTGATATTTAGTTTCTCGCAATCGGCAAAGAAAGCATCTGTATAGAACTGTGCGATCTCCATAACAGATTTGTTCTCCCGTTTTGCGCCCTTTAACATTTTATCTTCACCGGTGTCGGCATCCGAAGCAAGATGTCCCACGTCTGTAATATTCATAACGCGCTTTACATTATATCCCATATAACGAAGCGCTTTTTCAAGGACATCTTCCATAATATAAGTTCGCAAATTGCCGATATGGGCAAAATGATAAACAGTAGGTCCACATGTGTACATTTTTACCACATCCGGTGAATTGGGCTGGAATAACTCTTTTTTATGACTGGCAGAATTATAAAGATACATAAATAAATCCTCCAAAAAATAATAAAAACCCCTTGCGCCTACGGCACAAGAGGCGGGTCTGACAACTCGCGGTTCCACTCTCATTTTTTACTCAAAAACTGCTTCGCTCCCGGACGCACATTCACAAATCGACACCACCCAAACTCCCAGCCTGCGGTTTGGATTCTCTGCAGGATAAAACTTGCTACTATTCCCGTTCACAGCGATATTTAATTCAATAATATTCTACATCCTGGTCACTATTTTGTCAAGCATTCACAGAGGAATCGCACCAGATTGGAAAATGTTGAGAGATTGACAGAAAAGACAAAAGCCATTATAATTTTTATATATAAATTCAGAAAGGATCTGTATTATGAAGAAGGTACTTTCTCTTATCTGCTGCACGGCATTGATCCTTACATTCGCTGCGTGCAAAAAGCAACCTGCGTCAGATACGCAACCAACTGTCCCATCCACAACTGTTACCACCGAGCCAGTTACCCAGCCTACTGAAACAACTGCGGAAAAACAAGAATGGGATATCGTTGCGCCGCCAACTGTTTCTGTGGCGTTACCGATTCAAAATGAATCATTTAAAGATGACGGTGGTAATGTCTTATTAAATTATAACACATCATACATCGTCCTATCCATGTCTGAGCAGGAAATTGCTGACCGTATCACTTTGGAATTTTTAAACCGCATTGATGAAACAGTCGGCGACAAAGACACCATTCTTGCTTCCGCAAAGAAGGCTTTCTCCGGAAGCGGCAATTGGAATCCATATCAGTATACCGTCACCTACGAACCAAAACGGGTCGATAACGGCGTTATTAGTTTGTTGGGGTGCGACGTGCGATATCTTGGCGCTCATATCGACAAGGTATACAATTCCGTTAACTACAGCGCAACGACCGGCCACAACCTATCACTGTTAAACATTATTGATGGCGATGATAAGATAGACGAACTTTCTGAACTCGTCATTGATGTTCTGACCAAATTAAAAGATGAACTATACTTGTATGAAGATTTTGAAAAGACCGTTAATAGTCATTTCTCTGACGGTGTAAATGATGCTTGGTTCTTCTCTGGAAACGGACTTTGTTTCTTCTTTTCACCCTATGATATAGCGCCTTATTCCTCCGGCGTAGTTATTGCTGAAATTCCGTACGAAAAGTTACTGGGTATTATCCGGGATGATTTTTACCCGCCTGAACAGGCAAACACACCGGGTATCATCGCTGCAAAGGAATATGATGAAAATACAGTTGACTCTTTCTCGAAATATACAGAACTAACCATCGACAAAGACGGAAAGAAATTCTTGCTATATACCGATAAATATGTAAGTAACATCGATATTTCTATTGGCAGCCGAACAAGCAATAATATGCTCATCGACCAGTATTGCATATTTGCGCAGTCCGGTCTTGCCCAAGGCGAAGCAATTGCTGTAACTGCTGATATTGATGCAGATCACTGTTTGCAGATCACTTACAGATCCGGAGATAAAATGATACATAGCGATATAGTATATGATGCCGCCACCGGCGAAATCAGCATTATGGAAACAGAATAACAAAAACCAGGCTGCACAAAACTGTGCAGCCTGGTACATTTTTACCCCAACACATTTATTATAACCGATATCGAATACATTGTCAATGAGTGTTTGTTTATTTTGCATAATTTCTTCCATTTGCATTAAATCGATTTTGTTATTTTGTACATTTTGTGAATAGACAACACAGGCAATCTATGATATTCTATAGACACAAGAGGTGGTACCGATGTACAAGTAAAACCTATCCCACTCCACAAAGATCAACATAAATCTAAATTGGTCGAGTCAGGTTGTGCGATGCCTGTAAAAATTAAATATATCGTTTCAGATCAAAGTGGAGTGAAATGACGCACAAAAAAAGTTCAATCCCCAATGGCAACGAAATTTATTATAATCGTTGAAACTGAATTTGTTAAAAGCGGGACGATATGAACGAAGAAATGTGGCGTCAAATCAAAGAAAGCGAGGTAACCATTGATGATAGAGCCCAAGACAGAAGAAAAATGACCCTTGACTGTGAAGTTCGTAAACGCAGTCAAGGGTCATTTTTATTGCCTCTGCTATATTCTTTGACAATTTGCCTTATTTTTGATAAAATCTAAACAGAATTATGAAAGGATATATTCTGCGGATCTTATGGCGAAAGTGATCGAAATTCAGGATTTTTCTGATCCTCTGCTTAATATATATGCGCGACTGACCGAGGCGCAACTAATGAACCGGTTTGACCCAAGCAACGGAATGTTTATTGCAGAAAGCCCAAAGGTAATTCACAGAGCCCTGGACGCTGGATACACGCCCGTTTCCCTGCTGATGGAGCGAAAGGACATTTCCGGACAGGCATCTGAAATTATTGCCCGCTGCGGTGATATTCCGCTATTTACCGCAGATCGGGATGTGCTGGCGCAACTTACCGGATACCATTTAACAAGAGGTGTTCTTTGCGCAATGCGTCGACCTCCTCTGCCCTCAGTAGATGAAATTTGCAATAACGCATCCAGGATCGCAATTTTGGAAAATGTAATGAATCCAACCAATGTTGGCGCAATTTTCCGCAGCGCCGCCGCATTAGGCATTGAGGCTGTTTTGCTTACCCCCGGCTGCAGCGACCCACTGTATCGCAGAAGCGCCCGTGTCAGTATGGGTACAGTGTTCCAGGTCCCTTAGACATTTACCGG
>JAZQBF010000223.1:0-7897 GCA_045545615.1 Faecousia sp. | reverse complement strand
GATCTTCAAATCGATGAAACTGGAGTGGTTCATCAAGATCAGGCAAGGCTCTTTTTTGCCGATTTTCTCCATACCGTGGGTATCGTAGGTAAACCGGGTAGGCAGCAGATCAAAGATCGCTAATATCCGCACCACCAGTTGTAGCAAAAACATTGGCCGCATGGGTTTTTTGTGGGCGGGGCGTTTTTTCGAAATAACTTTTTCGTAGGGAAGGCGCTTGGTTGCAATTTTCATATCGTCCACCTGTCTTCCTTTTTTCTTTCTGCCGTCATTGTACTATATTCCGCCCGATTACGCAAGCACAATCCCCGCAGGAGAACCGCGCCCCTTTTTCAGCAGGAAAATATTGTTTTTTTCAAAGGGGGTGCTATAATATAACCAAGTTTGACAGGAGATGAACCTATGGTATTTTTGTATATTCTTAGCGCGGTGGCAGTCATTTTGCTGGCAGCGTATATATGCTTTCGTATGGCTTTTTTCGCCGACCGGAAGGCGACAAATGACGAAGAATTTCCCCTTCCGGAGGGAGAAATTTACAAACCTTTCCGGGAGCAGATGATCCAGTGGATAAAAGAAGTCCGGTCGCTCCCCCGGGAAGAAGTGTCCATCACTTCCTTTGACGGACTGACCTTACGGGGTAATTACTATGAATGCATCCCCGGCGCGCCCATCGAACTGATGTTCCACGGCTATCGGGGACACGCAGAGCGGGATCTGTGCGGCGGCGTACAGCGGTGTTTCGCTTTGGGACATAACGCGCTGATCGTAGACCAGCGAGCCTGCGGCAAAAGCGAGGGCAATGTGATCACCTTTGGCATCCGGGAGAGCCGGGATTGCCACAGTTGGCTGGCATTTATGGAAAAACGGTTTGGGCAGGATGTCAAAATCATTCTCACCGGCATCTCCATGGGCGCCGCCACGGTGCTGATCGCCGCCGGTTCTCCCCTGCCGAAAAATGTGATCGGCGTACTGGCAGACTGCGGCTACACCAGCGCCAAAGAGATCATCCAAAAGGTGATCCGTCAATTAAAACTCCCGGCGGTCCTGGCATATCCCTTTGTAAAACTGGGGGCATTGATTTTCGGCGGCTTTGCTCTGGAAAAAATATCACCCATAAAGGCTGTGCAAAACTACACTGTGCCGGTAATATTTTTCCACGGTGAAAACGACGATTTCGTTCCCTGCCAAATGAGCATCGATAATTATAACGCCTGCCGGGCGCCCCGAAAAAAACTGGTGACCATCCCCGGCGCAGGCCACGGCTTAAGTTATTTGGTAGACCCGGAATGCTACTTACGATCCTTAAAAGAATTTTGGGCACAATAAAAATGCTGGCGATCAACACCGATCGCCAGCATTTTATTTATTCTTCCGGGGTTTCTTCTATTATTTCTTCCGGTATTTCTTCCCCAGGGGTTTCTTCCGGCGCTTCTTCTGCCGCCGGTTCTGCCTCCCGGGCAGCCACCTGGTTTACATACAGTTTTTCCGGATCGTGGGTGCGGAAACTCTGCCACAGCAGCACCGCCACCGCCGCCACAAAACTCACCGCCGCCAAAAGTTGGCTGACACGGAACGGTCCTAAGTAGAGGCTGTCTGTCCGCAGCCCTTCGATCAAGGCTCTGCCCAAGCCGTACCAAGCCAGATAGCCAAGGGCGATCTGTCCGTCGTAACGGCGCTTTTTAGAGAGGAAGTGCAGAGCCACAAAGCCTATAAGATTCCACACAGATTCATAAAGGAATGTGGGATGATAATACTCCACCTGACCGGTAAATTGGTTCAAAAGACCCATTTTTAAGAAGGTATCTGTGGCTTCGCCGAAGGCTTCCCGGTTGAAGAAATTACCCCAGCGACCAATGGCCTGACCGATGAGAAATCCCAGCGCTACCAGATCCAGCAGCGCAGGCAACTTGATCTTCTTAACGGCGCAGAAAACCACCACGCCCAGCACCGCGCCAATCACGCCGCCGTAAATTGCCAAGCCGCCATTCCAAATATACAAGATCTCAATGGGATTTTTGGCATAGTCGCTCCAGGAAAAAGCGCAATAGTAAAGCCGGGCGCAGATCACCGCAACGGGCACGATACACAGAACGCCGTCTAAAATATCGTCCTGCTTGATTCCGAATTGCTTACTGCGTTTCAGTCCGTAAAACACCGCCAAAATCAGACCCACAGCGATAATAATGCCATAGTAGTGAATGGCAAAATTCTCTGTGATCTGCAGCGATCTTCCCGGATTGATGTCGAGCCCCAGATCCGGGAAAGAAATGTTTGTGTATTTGCTCATAGTGTCTCCTCCTTGCAAGGCTGGATCACCGACAGCGCCGCCCGGGAACGGGTGACTACCTGCTGAATAAACGCCGTCAGTTCTTCTTTTTCCACCGCCCGGTACACTTCCGGGAAGCGGAAATAATCAAATTTTGAAAAATGGTAGGCGCACAGCCGGAAAGCGGTAGAATCAAAACTGTCCATATCCCGGAGTCTGCGCCCCAGGGCGCTGCGTTTCATCCGCTGGAAATCTGCCTCGTCGATGCCCTGGGCTGTCAGTTTCTGCGCCTGCTCTAAAATGGCAGAAAGTACCCATTCCGGGTCTTTGCTGTCGCCGCCGCAACTGAGCATCGCCATGGAATCCACCGTCTCAAAACCGCCGCCGAAAGAGCCGTCGATAAGACCCTGCTCATAAAGGCGCATATACAGTTCCGAAGACTCGCCGAACAGCCACTCCGCAGCCAGGTCACCCACGGTCTCCTGCCGGATCGCCGCTTCGCCGTTTTCCGCCGGCTGGCACTTAAAGCCCAACTGAAACAGCGGCATCGCCACTTCCATTTTTTCTTTTATCAGATTTTTCGGGCAGGTCATTTGCTCTTGCCATTCCCGGTCTGCCACCACCGGCGGCAGTTCCTTTTTGGGGAAATATTCTGCGGCGATGGCTTCCACCTGCATCGGATCTACATCGCCCAAAACGCAAAGGAGCATATTCTCCGGGCGGTAAAAGGCGTTGTGGCAGGCATTGAGCACTGCCGGTGTGATCTTTCTGATGGAATCATTTGTTCCCAAAATGGGCACCCGGATGGGGTGGTTTTCGTACATGCCCGCCATCAGGTTTTCAAAGACCCGGGTATCGGGGCTGTCGATATTCATATCGATCTCCTGCCCAATGATGCCCTGTTCTTTTGCTACACTCTCCCGGGTAAAATAGGGCGTGGTCACAAATTCCAGAAGCAGCCGCAGATTCTCATAAAAATGGTTGGTGCAGGAAAAATGATACGCCGTCACATCATAGCCGGTAAAGGCATTGGGCACAGCGCCCAATGCGGCAAATTCCGCCGTAATATCCCTGCCGGGCATATCGAAAAGTTTGTGCTCCAAATAATGGGCAACTCCCGCAGGAACGGTGTATTTTTCGCCACCCATGGTAAACCGGGTGTGGATCGCGCCAAAATCTGTCACCAAATAGGCGACTTTCCGGGTAAATCCGGGCATGGGCACCACCGCTATGGGCAGACCGGAGGGAAGTGTCCCCCGCCACACCTGCTGGTCCAGGAGCGGGTAAGTGAATTTTTCCATTACGCCACCCCCTGCAAAAAGTATACTGTGTGCAGCGATAATGTCGCCGCGCAGGCAGCCACCTGCTGCGCCGTAACCTGCCGCACCTGCCGGATGTACTCCTCCGGGGTCATTTTAAGACCGCTGAGCGCTGCCACAGCGTAGTAACTTTCTATACTGCCGGGAGAATCGTGCACCCCTTGCAAGCCGGAGATCACCGACTCTTTTGCCGCGGCAAGTTCCTCCGGGGTGATCGCGCCATTGCGGCAGGCATCCAATTGATTTAAAATCTCTTTGCGCACCAGCGGCGCTTTGTCAAAGTCGATACCGGCAGACACCGTCAAAATGCCTTTTGTGCCGTAATAACCGGAATTGATGTCGTAGCAAAGGGACATCTGCTCCCGGATCTTCATAAAGAGTTTGCTCACCATACCGGAGCCAAACAAAGTGTTAAACACCTGCATCGTGGCAAACCGGGGATCGGCAATGGTCACCGGTGTCACAAAGCCCATAGCCAGTTTGCCCTGGGCAAGTTCCATCCGCTCGGTCACATCGCCGCCAGGGGGAGAGCAAAAGGGCGTCTGGGGCGGCAAAGCATTGCGTTTTCCGGAAAAATCTGCAAACAGCGGTGTTAAGATCTCCGCCATTTGCTCTGCCGGCACAGAGCCGGTGTAGAATATCTCCACGGGACTTTCCCTAAGGATCTTTTGATAGTGGTCATACAGCGTCTGCGGCGTGATCGCCGCCACATCCTTTTCATATCCCAGCCGGGGAATACCAAAAGAATCCTCTTTGCCCATAGCCTTAAACAGTTGGGCGGCGGCATAGGCCCGCTTGTCGTTGCGCTGGGCCTGAATGGTCTGAATGAGGTTTTCTTTTTCGCTTTCCACATAATCTGCCCGGAAACAGCCATCTTCCAGCGCCGGGTTCAAAAGCAACTGCCCCAAAAATTCCACCATAGGCTTTACCACCCGGTCTCCATCCATGGCAAACCGGTCTTCGATAAAACTGCTGCTGAGACCGGTGGTCTGATAGTCGCCGATGCGACGCACCGTTGCCCCGGCAGAAGCGCCGTAAAGGTCGTCCAGGCGGCGAATAATGTGGCGCATATCCGGGCAATCTTCTGTGCCACGAAGCAGCACCGCCGGCAGCAGCGCGTTCAGCGCCGCCTCCTGCCCCATCTGCCGTACCAACTGGATGGTCAGGCTGCCGTGCTTAAAACGCTTATCGGGAAAACACCGCAGCACCACACCGGGCTGCAGATTCATTGTCTTGATCATAAATACTCCTTCATCGTACAATACGCCTATTATATACTGCTTTCAAAAAAATAGCAATGGCGTGTTGAATTGTCTATTGTCATTTTTGTAAATTTGCTGTAAAATAGAACTACTGATTTGTAAGGAGGGCGCTATGGAGTATCTGGAGATCACCATATCCACCGCATCCGGCGGCATTGAAGATGTAGCCGGGGCGCTGACGGCGGCAGGTTTTGCCGACCTGGTGCTGGAAGACCAGGCAGAATTTTCGGAATTTCTGGATCAAAACCGCGCCTACTGGGATTACATTGACGAAGAACTGGAAAAGAAACTGCAGGGACTTTCCTGCATCAAACTGTATTTGGAAAAAGAGGACGATGGTTCTCTTGCCCGGCTGAAAGCCCTTTTGGAAGAACTGAAGACCCGCAACGGCGCAGAGCGCTTCGGCTCTTTGGAACTGACCGCCACCCCTCTTGCCCCTGTGGATTGGGAGGAGAGTTGGAAAGAAAACTACCCACCCCAGCCTATCGGCGAAAAACTGGTGGTGCTCCCCTACTGGCTGCAGGACACCGATACCCAAGGGCGTATCCCGGTAATTTTAGATCCGGGTCTGACCTTCGGCACCGGCGCCCACCCCTCTACCCGGATGGTGTTGGAGACTATGGAGCAGACGGTAACACCCGGCAGCCGTTGCATCGATCTGGGCAGCGGCAGCGGTATTTTGTCCATTGCCGCGTTGCGTCTGGGCGCTGCGTCTGCCATTGGCGTGGACATCGACCCCAAGGCAGAGGACATCGCCCGGGAGAACGCCGCCTACAACGGTTTTTCTTGCGATGTTTTCACCGCCCTGACGGGAAATGTCCTGTCTGACGAAAAACTGATGGCGCGCCTTTGCCAAACGCCCTATGACACCGTGCTTGTGAACATCGTTGCCGATGTGATCGTGGGTCTTGCCCCCATTTTACCGAAATTTATGCACAATAGCAGCAATTTGATCCTCTCCGGCATTTTAGACACACGGCTTGCTGATGTGGTTTCCGCTTTGGAAAGCGCCGGTCTCACCGTTGTCCAAACAAAAGCCATGGAAGATTGGCGCTGCATCCGCGCAAAAAGGAGCATTCTATGACCATTCCCTACCGTACAAGACAAATACTGAAACGGACGCTTCTCGCCCTTTTGGTCATAGGCATCTTGCTGGCTGTTATTTCCTGCATTTGGTTTGTTTTTCTGCAGCGGTATGTGATCTATGACCGGCAAACCGGCATCCGCCTGGATTTCTCTTTGGAGAGCGTTCCCCAGGGAAATGTGGTACAGCAGCCGGAAACCCTGCCTACGATCCCCATTGACTATCTGACAGAAGAAGATCTCCAGGGCGCCAACAAAGAACTTACCCAGATCATCGGCTATTACATTGAGCCGGAAGCGCTGCAGGATATGCAGACGGTTAAAGCCCAGTTGGCAGAACTTCCTGCCGGCACGCCGGTTTTGGTGGATGTGAAAAATATTTACGGCGATTTCTTCTACTCCTCCAATGTGTGCAGCCAGCGCCCCTCGGGTATGGATGTTGCCGCTATGGACGAACTGATCGCCTACTTAAGCGAAAGACGCCTTTACGCCATCGCCCGGCTGCCTGCATTGCGGGATTACTATTACGGTCTTAACAATGTCTCCGACGGTCTGCCCGTCCGGGGCGGCTATCTGTGGGCAGACGAATTTTACTGCTACTGGCTGGACCCCACCAGCGAAGGCACTATCACCTATCTGGTGCAGATCGTTACCGAGTTGAAAGGTTTGGGCTTTGACGAAGTGGTGTTCGACGATTTCTGCTTCCCACCTACAGACCAGATCATCTTCGACCAGGACAAGACCCAGGCGCTTACGGACGCCGCCAACACTTTGGTGTCCACCTGCACCACAGAATCTTTCGCCGTGTCTTTCACCGGTCAGGATGCCGCATTTACCCTGCCGGAAGGCAGAAGCCGCTTGTATCTGACCGGCGTGGAAGCCGCCCAGGTCGCCAATGTCGCCCAGCAGACCACCGTCAGCGACCCTGCCATCAATCTGGTATTTTTGACCGATGTGCACGATACCCGTTTTGATGCCTACGGCGTTTTGCGCCCGCTGTCCGCCGCACACTAATATTTTCTGAGGTTTCTATGAATAAAAAGATACTACTGGTCGTTGCAGCGATTTTGCTCAGCGCCATTGTCGCAACGGTTTTGATCCTGGCTGCCCTTCCCGAAAAGCCGGAAACGCCCCGGGAGACCACCGCCGCTACCACCGAAGCCCCCTTTGTTCCCACCCCCAATCCCTACAGTGCTACGGATTTCACCGTGGTAGAGGGCGAGATGATATGCATCACCGATGACGCCGCCAAGGGCATCGATGTTTCCCAGCATCAGGGAGATATCGACTGGCAGCAGGTACGCCAGGCGGGATATGAATTTGTGATCCTGCGGGTCGGCGGCAGAGGCTGGGGAGAATCCGGCGCGCTGTACATTGACGACCGGGCGCAGGAATATTACCGGGATGCCAAAGATGCCGGTTTAAAGATCGGCGCTTACTTCTTCTCCCAGGCGATCACCCCGGAAGAAGCCCGGGAGGAAGCCCGCTTCACTCTGGAACAACTGGAAGGCTGGGAACTGGATCTGCCTGTAGCCTTTGACTGGGAGTACATCGGCGAAGAGGCAAGAACCGCCAATATGGCGCAGGACACCCTCACCGAATGTGTGGTTGCCTTCTGCCAGGTGATCGAAGATGCCGGCAAAGAGACGATGCTCTACACCAACCCCCACCACGCAGGCGTGGGTTTGGATCTGGAAGCGCTGGACGGTATGAATGTCTGGATCGCCCTTTACTCCGAGGAAATGTCCTACCCCTACTACATCACCGCCTGGCAATATACCGACTGCGGAACTGTGCCCGGCGTCGAAGGCAATGTGGACATCAATCTCTATTTCGGCTTGAACGAAAAGCCACGATCCTAACCGCAACAATATCCAAGGCCCCCTCTGACGAGGGGGCCGGATTTTTGCGCAGCAAAAAGACTATAGGAGAGAATCTCTCCCTCCGACTTCGCCTGCGGCGAATCC
>JAZQBF010000222.1:0-1519 GCA_045545615.1 Faecousia sp. | reverse complement strand
TTGGGATTTTTTGTTCCCAAAAAGTTCTGTTCAAAATTTGTAATGCTAATATAATATCGAACAAAGTAAATACTTGCTTCGCAAGGCGTTTGACTTACTGCGCAAACCAAAGGACTACCGTACCAATGTACGCCGACGCCTTTGGTTTCCTTGTCTTTGGGGCTTCTTTGAGCCTCTGATGCGGAGAATCCCCAAACCGTCATTTGGCAGTTTGGGGATTTTCTTATTATCCGACGCTTGTTGTCATTGCGAACCAGTGCGCACACTGGTGTGGCAATCTCACATATAATGGGGCAGGGGTGTTTTTATTTACTTGCCATAAACAGTTGCTTTAATACCTGAGAGAAAATTTGTCCCCAGGTGAGTTTGGCAACGCCTTTTTCTGCTACCATAGGGATCTGGGCAAGGATCCGGTCACCGGCTTTCAGGGTCAATGTGCCCAGCCGCTGTCCTTTGCTTACCGGGGCGGCGACCTCCGGGTCTAAGGAAATTTCTGAGGTGACGGAATTTTTCTGGGACTTATCCAGCAGGAGCGGCGTGTTCTCTGCGGGAACGGCATTTACAAATTCTTCTGCGCCCAATTTTACCGGCACAGTGGTTTCTGCCGGGATCTCCGGCTGGACCAGCGCATAGTTGGCAAAGCCTAAGTCCAGCAGAGATTTGCAGGCGGCAAACCGCTTTGCCGAAGTCTCGCAGCCCATTACCACCGCCACCAGTTCCATGCCATCCCTTTCCGCAGATGCGGAAAGACAGTATCCTGCCTGGGAGGTAAAGCCGGTCTTTAAGCCCGTGGCGCCGGGATAGAAACGCACAAGTTTGTTGGTATTGGAAAGACCAAAAGCGCCGTTTCTTACGGTATCCATCCAAATGGTGGTATATTCTTTGATGGCAGGGTGATTTTTCAGCAATTCTCTGGACATCAAGGCGATGTCGTGGGCAGAGGTCAGATGTTCCTTTGCGCCCGGGTCATCGTCCAGACCGGTGCAGTTGACAAAGTGGGTGTCTGCCATACCCAATTCTTTTGCCCGCTGATTCATGGCATCCACAAAGGCGCTTTCACTGCCGGAAATGTGCTCCGCCATGGCGCAGGCGCAATCGTTGGCAGAAGAAACGGCAATGGACTTGACCATATCCCGGACGGACATACTCTCGCCCACCTTCAGATAGATCTGACTGCCGCCCTTCGCGGCGGCGGACTCCGAGGCGATCACCATATCTTCCCAGCCGATCTTCCCGGAATCGATGGCTTCCATAATGAGAAGCATGGTCATCACTTTGGTAACACTGGCAGGGGCAAGGGGCGTATGGGAATCCTGCTCAAAAAGCACCGTGCCGGTGGCAACGTCCATTAAAAGAGCGCTTTTTGCCTCAATTTTTGCATCTTCTGCCGATACGCAGAAAGGCAAATAGGCAAACAGCAGGCAAATAACCGTTAAAATGATCCCAATACGCTTCATAGTAGACCCCTCCGGAACTGTTCTTGGTCAAGTCTATGAAACCCATTGGGATAATATACGGA
>JAZQBF010000221.1:0-1768 GCA_045545615.1 Faecousia sp. | reverse complement strand
CAGCGGCGTGTGGCTGGAGCGGCTGGTTAATAACATCAATTTTGATGACTATGAGTCCCGGAACTATTTTGACGCGATGCTGCGCAAGTGTGGCTTATTTACCCGGCTGGAAGAAATGGGCATCAACGACGGCGACACTGTGAATATCTACGACTTGGAATTCGAATACCAGCGATAAGCCGGGATGCCCCGGCAGGCAAACTCGTTACGGACGCGAATCTAATCTCACTTCCGTTATAATGCTCGGTAACGCACATTTATTATCCATTATCCATTAAAAAAGACCGTTTCTAATGAAACGGTCTTTTTAGTTGTCAGTTGTAAGTTGTGAGTTGCAGTGTCCGCAAAGCGGACAGATTTAAATCATTTTGCCTTCGGCAAAATACCATAACTAACCACTAACAACTATCAACTATCAACTAATTTTGTTGCCCGCTTTATCGATCCAATAGGCTTTTGCGCCGCATTTTTCTGCCAATGCTTTTCCTTCCTCCAAGGGCATTAAAAACAGCGCGGTGGAGAGGGCGTCCGCCAATGCGGAATCTTCGCAGATAACCGTCACACTGCTCCAGAGCATACCGGGCATACCCGTTGCCGGGTCGATGATATGGGGATAGTCTTTGCCGTCAACTGTGTAGGTACGCTGGTAGTCGCCGCTGGTGACCACTGACCCTTTGGTAAGGGGGATCTTTTCGATGATTCCCTCCCCTTTGGGGTCTTGCACGCCCACTGTCCAGGGATTTCCGTCCGGTTTTTCACCGGTAGCGATCACATTGCCCCCCAAACTGATCAGCATACCCGCCGGGGCGGACTGCGCCACTTTCTGCCCTGCCCAGCCTTTGGCGATCGCTCCCACATCCAGGGACATATCCGGGTCGGTCAGGTAGACCGTGCTGTTTTCCTTGTCGATGACAAGGCAGGCAATATCTGTATGGTTCGCCGCCTCGGTCAGTTCTTCTATATTGGGGATATGGGCGTTTTCCGGGTTTTCTATGCTTTCTTCCCGGGCTGTGTGCCACAGTTTCAGCACCGCGCCCATACACACATTTACTTTACCGCCGGTAAGATGGTAGTAGTTCACGCAGTCTTCCAGCAGTTCGATGATCACCGGGTCTACTTTTACCGGCTGAATGCCTGCATTGTCATTGACGGTTTTTAAATTGTTTAACCCTTCGTATTCATTATAAATATCAAAGAGTTTATGGTATGCCTGCAACCGGGCGTGGATCGCTTCCGTGTCGTCCCCTTTTACGGTGGTGACCGTATCGAACACATCCATAAAGGTTGCCGTTTCCGTTTCTTTTTGGGGCGTACAGCCGGCAAGGAGCAGGCAGGCAAGGAGCATACAAATCAGCCGTTTCATACCCTTCTCTCCTTTGGTAAAACTTTCAGCACCCCGGCGCAGATGCCACCGGTGACAAGACCGGTAACCACGGAAATAATCAGCAACCAGGGCAGATACGCCCCCACGAAAGGCGATGCCATCAACCCCATTGCCACCAAAACTTGGGCAATATTATGGGTCGCCGCGCCCAGGACGCTGACGCCGTAAACCGAAAGTCCCTTGGCTTTGGATGAAAGACACATAACCCCAAAAGCGGCAACACCACCGGCAAGGGAAAAAGCGAGACCTGTCAGTCCCCCGAAAAGGCTGCCCAGCAGACACCGGGCAACAAGGATGCCAAAAGCCTGTTTCGCTCCCAATAAACTGAGGGCAATGAGGGTCACCACATTGGCAAGCCCCAATTTGATACCCGGCAGCGGAATG
>JAZQBF010000220.1:0-18412 GCA_045545615.1 Faecousia sp. | reverse complement strand
TTCAATGATGTCATCGCCGTAAAGGTAGGATTTCGGGCCGATCTCAAAAAAAGGTGCTTTAATGTTGGCTTTTGCCATAGTGTTTAACCTCACTTAAATAATTTGTTGATTTCTGTAATAGTTCTTCTTGTGAAAATATCGCCGCCTTCATGGCCGATATTGCCACTGGTGATATATGCGCTGTAATGACCGCCTTTTTCTGCCTTTTCTGTGGGCAGGTAACCCAAAACACCACAGGAAAGTTGCATAATAAAGGTCTGGTGGGCATAACTTCTGGCCTTCATGTAGTTGCCGTAGTCCAAAAACAGTTCGAAGGGATTGGTAGCAAGGGCAATATCACCGATTCGCAGAATATGTACTTCTGTCGGAACAACTTCCTGGGTCTGCTGCTGGCGGTAACGGTTGATCGTGCCGGCGTGAACATACATAGCGGCGTTGTCTACAAAATTGAAAACTTCCTTGTTTTTGTTTTTGTCAACATAGTATTCAATTTCCCTGACAGCATGATTATACTCCGAAATGGTCGCTTTGCGCAAGGGCAAATCCATAATCATTACTTTATGGGCAAAAGGAATATCGGATTTGATCTCTGTCAGTTCTTCATAAACAGCGATGATCTCATTGGCAACGCGTTTACCGGCTAACCGGCAGCCGGACAAATCGAACATAGAGGGATCAGCAACCCGGTCTAAATGGTTCGGTCTGCTGATATGGGGGTCTTTTACCGGTTCTTCCGGATCCACCCAGCGAACCAGATCCCGGGGGCACTGGTCACCGCCTGCGCCACACAGCGCCAGCAGATAAATATGCTCACCAAACTTTTCCCGAAGCAGGGCCTTTGCTTTGCCCCAGTAGTCAGAGGAAATAAAGTTTCGGTGTTCCAGAATTTGAGAGGGGCATGCAATATTTGCCACAATGCCGGTAAGGGCTTTGTTTTCGTCAAACATATACATCAGTTCGATACCGGAATCGTTACCACCTTCCAATGCGGTAAAGGTGGCAGTATTGGTATCACCCCACATCTGGGCAGAACCGTCGTTAAAGCATACCCGGCGGCAGAAACCGATGGGGGCTCTGCCAAAGGCATTGGCATACATGGCAGGCTTTCTGTTGTCCCATGCCTCCTTGGCAACTCGGCTGATCCGGTCAGAGAGCATTTCAAAAGCCTCAACGGGGGTTTGTACTGTTTCATCGATCTTAACGATGGATGTATACTTTTTGCCTTCCGGTAAAAACTCATTTAGAATAGCAACAGAAGGTGTCGGCGCATTATTGCTTGTTCCGTACTTCAGCGCAGTATGGGTGTGGGTAGCGCCAATAATGATCTTTTCCGGCGCAACGTCCTTGCAAATCGCAGAAAAACGGGAGCGCACCTCTTCCAACAGGGCACTGGTAACACCTGTTAAATCACAAGAGATGATGATTGCTTGATCGCAGCCGGAATCGATCGCCATAGCAGTGGCGGTGATTTCGGATTCCACATACTCGCTGATCCGCTCGTATAACTGTCCGGGTAAAGATACCCGTTTATCGGGCACAAGACTGACCTCTGCCCAACCGATATGAAGATGATCCATAACAAAGTCCTCCTAGGTTTTTGTTTTTTTCTTATTAATTATAGAAAATAACAAAAATGAAATCAATAGTTCCGAATAATTCCGAAAAACTTTCGTAAAAAATGAAATGTAGAAAAAACTGAGAAAACGGATGCTGTTTTCGTACAAAAAAACAGCAAAAAAACGATGCGCTGTATTTGACAAAATATATTACTCTATGTTATACTAACGCAGATAAAGTAATGAGGAGGAGAAATTATGATGAGCGCAGTGGAGAAACTGAAGAGTGTTTGTTGCTGTGTTGATGATTTTATTTCTTCCAATGCTCCCTTGACGGCGGAATTGTTGTCTTCCGACGTTTCTGAATATGCTGTTTTTCCCGGCTTTTGTGATGTGCATGTGCATTTTCGCGAGCCGGGTTTTTCTTATAAAGAGACCATTGTTACGGGATCTAAAGCATCTGCGCGAGGCGGCTATACTGCCGTTTGTACAATGCCGAATCTAAATCCTGTACCCGATGGCAGAGAGCATTTGGATGAGCAGTTAAAACTGATTAAGCAAGATGCCTGCATCTATGTATATCCCTATGGCGCTATCACTGTAGGTGAAAAAGGGGAAACACTTGCGGACCTTAAGGATATGGCGCCGGATGTGATCGGATTTTCAGATGATGGAAAAGGTGTGCAGGATGATGATATGATGCGCGCTGCAATGTTGCAGGCAAAAGCGCTGGGCAAAATGATCGTTGCCCATTGTGAAGTAAACAGCCTGCTCCGTGGCGGCTATATTCACGATGGCGAATATGCGAAAGAACACGGGCACAAAGGCATCTGCAGCGCCAGCGAGTATGAACAGATCGCAAGAGATCTGAAACTGGTGGAAGAAACCGGTTGCGCTTACCATGTGTGCCATATCTCTACAAAGGAAAGTGTGGAGATCATTCGTCAGGCGAAAGCAAGGGGCGTAAATGTTACCTGCGAAACCGGACCCCATTACCTGGTGATGGACGACAGTGACTTGCAGGAAGAAGGCAGATTCAAAATGAATCCGCCGCTGCGCAGCAAGGAAGATAAAGAGGCGCTGATACGCGGTATTCAGGATGGCACCATCGATATGATCGCCACAGACCACGCCCCCCACAGCGCAGAAGAAAAAGCAAAAGGTTTGCAGGGAAGCGCATTTGGCGTTGTTGGCATTGAAACGGCTTTCCCGGTTTTGTATACCCACCTGGTAAAAAAGGGTATCATAACCATTGAAAAACTCATTGAATTGCTGGCAATCAATCCGAGAAAACGGTTTAACATCCCATTAGGCAATGATTTTACTGTATGGGATTTAAATAAAGAAATAACGGTCGATCCTGAGCAGTTTTTGTCTAAAGGAAAAGCGACACCCTTTGAAGGATGGAAACTGATGGGAGAATGTGTTTTGACCCTTTGCGACGGAAAAGTAGTATACAAATGCTGTGAGTAACAGGAGGATATAAAAATGGCAAAGAGAACGGATATTAAAAAGATTTTGATCATCGGCTCCGGCCCTATCGTTATCGGTCAGGCTGCTGAGTTTGACTATGCCGGTACGCAAGCGTGCCTGGCATTAAAAGAAGAGGGCTATGAGGTCGTCCTGTGTAACTCCAACCCCGCTACCATTATGACCGATACCACCATCGCAGACAAGGTCTATATGGAACCGTTGACTTTGGAGTATATCGCTAAGATCATTCGTTATGAGCGTCCCGATGCCATTGTTCCCGGCATTGGTGGTCAGACGGGTCTGAACCTTGCTATGCAACTGGAGCAGAAAGGCGTTCTGAGAGAGTGCCGCGTGGAACTTTTGGGTACCAGTTCCAAGAGTATCGAGCGGGCGGAGGACAGAGAACTGTTTAAGGAAATGTGTCAATCCATTGGCGAGCCGGTCATTCCTTCTGAAATCACTTATTCTATCGAGGAGGCAAAAACGGCTGCGGAGCGGATCGGCTATCCCGTTGTTCTGCGTCCTGCCTTCACTCTCGGCGGTACCGGTGGCGGTTTTGCTTACAATGAAGAAGAACTGATCGAGATCGGTCTGAATGCATTTAAACTCTCTCCCGTTCACCAGGTGCTGATCGTGAAGAGCGTTAAGGGTTATAAAGAGATCGAGTTTGAAGTTATGCGCGACTCTGCCGATAATGCTATCACCATCTGCGGTATGGAAAACATTGACCCCGTTGGCGTCCATACCGGCGACAGCCTGGTCGTTGCTCCCATTATGACCTTGTCTGATGCGGATAAGAAGATGCTCAACGATTCTGCCATTAAGATCATCCGGGAACTGAAGATCGAAGGTGGTTGTAATGTACAGTACGCGCTGAACCCCCATACCAGCGAATACTATCTGATCGAGGTCAACCCCCGGGTTTCCCGTTCTTCTGCGCTGGCATCCAAGGCATCCGGTTACCCCATTGCCCGGGTGACCGCAAAGATCGCTGTGGGTATGGAACTGACCGATATTAAGATCGCCAATACCAATGCTGCGTTTGAGCCCCAACTGGACTATGTGATTGCAAAACTCCCCAGATTCCCCTTCGACAAGTTCACAACCGCATCCAACACCCTTGGCACACAAATGAAAGCCACCGGTGAAGTTATGGGCATCGGATCTACTTTGGAGGAATGCCTGCTGAAGGGCATCCGCTCTTTGGAAGTGGGCGTCAATCACGTATATCACCATAAATTTGATGATATGGCGGACAATGAGATTTTGGATTATATCCGTCAGTTCCGGGATGACAATATCTTTGCCATTGCAGAACTCTTTGCCCGTGGCATCACCGTAGAGGAGATTCACAATATTACCCAGATTACGCCTTATTTCCTTGAGGCGATCAAACGGATCGTGGAGATGGAGGAGACTTTGAAAGCCAACCCTCAGAATTTGGAGATTCTGAAGGCTGCGAAGAAAATGGGTTTCAGCGACAAATATGTTGCCCGTATGTGGAAATGCACCGAACTGGATGTTTACAACTTCCGCAAAGCGCATAATCTGTTCCCAGTGTTCCGTATGGTTGATACCTGCCATACCGGCGCGTATATTCCTTATTTCTACTCTTCCTACACCGGCGAGAATGCTTCTGTCCTGACGGATAAAAAGAAAATTATTGTCTTGGGCGCAGGTCCGATCCGTATCGGTCAGGGCGTGGAATTTGACTACTCCACCGTCCACGCGGTTATGACCATTAAGAAAGCCGGTTACGAGGCGATCATTATCAACAACAACCCTGAGACCGTATCTACGGATTACACCACTGCAGACAAACTGTATTTTGAGCCACTGACTACAGAAGATGTTATGAACATCATCGAGTTTGAAAAACCGGAAGGCGTTATCGCTTCTCTGGGTGGGCAGACTGCCATCAACCTGGCACAGCCCCTGTTTGACCGTGGCGTGAAGATCATCGGCACAGACTGCGCCGCTATCGACAGAGCAGAGGACCGGAATGCATTTGAAAATCTGCTGAACGAACTGAATATTCCCCGCGCCAAGGGCAGAGCTGTCACCAAATTGGAAGACGGCATCGCTGCCGCAGCCGAGATCGGTTATCCCGTCTTGGTGCGTCCTAGTTTCGTTTTGGGCGGTCGCGCCATGCAGATCGTCGCCAACGAAAAGCAACTGCGCCATTACTTGCGCACAGCCGTTGAGATCGACGAAGATAAGCCTGTTCTGGTGGATAAGTATATCCAGGGTAAGGAAGTGGAAGTTGACGCTATCTGCGACGGCACCAATGTGTTTGTTCCCGGCATTATGGAACTGGTTGAGCGCACCGGCGTTCACTCCGGTGACTCTATGAGCGTGTATCCCACCTATAGCATCTCCAATAAGGTCAAGGGTACGATTTTGCAGTATGCAAAGAAGTTGGGTCTGGGTATCGGCATTGTCGGTCTTTACAATATCCAGTTTATTGTTGACCAGGACGACAATGTGTATATCATCGAGGTCAACCCCCGTTCTTCCCGTACCGTTCCGTTCCTTTCCAAGGCGACTGGCTACTCTTTGGCAGATATCGCCACCGAGGTCATTTTGGGCAAGAGCCTGAAAGAACTTGGTTTGTTTGACATCTATCCCGATGAAAAGAAACGCTGGTATGTAAAAGCACCGGTGTTCTCCTTCAATAAACTTCGCGGCCTGGATGCCTACCTGAGCCCTGAGATGAAGTCCACCGGTGAAGCCATTGGTTACGATGACAAACTGAACCGCGCGCTGTATAAGGCGCTGCAGGCGGCAGGTATGCACCTGCAGAACTACGGTACTGTATTTGCTCCCATCGCCGATAAGGATAAAGAAGAAGCACTGCCGCTGATCCGCCGGTTTTATAATCTGGGCTTTAATATTCAGGCAACTTCCGGTACTGCCCAGTTCCTTAAGAGCAATGGCATCCGCACCCATGTTCTGAATAAGATCAGTTCCGGCAGCGAGGAAATTCCGGAGGCACTGCGTCAGGGTCATATCGCCTATGTTCTGAATACCAAAGATCCCGGCGATGACGGTTCTGCAAATGACGGTCACCACATCCGTCAGATCGCAACGGAGAACAATGTTACGATCTTCACATCTTTGGATACGGTTGGTGTATTGCTGGATGTTTTGGAAGAAGTCACTCTGACGATTTCCACTATTGATGCGTAATGATATTTACTTTTGTGGCGGGAGTCTTCTCCCGCCACAACATAGGGTAGAGCAACAAATCCGAACATGCCTTAAAGCGGAGGATTTCGGCGCTTTTTGCCCTATTGTGCCTTGTAAGGCACAAAGCCTTGCTTCGCCCCAATAGAACAAAAATCATCCAAAATCTTCTCGCTTTGAGGTCGAGGATTTTACAAAGAGAAGTTTTTTGCTCTATCGAGGCACGAAACGCAGCAAATACCTGGAGTATTTGCGAGTATTTTAACAAAGATAGAGTAATAAACCCTCCTTTGTAAAACAAGTTCGGATTTGTTACTCTACCCTAAGGAGAAGAAATGAAGCAGAGTTATTTTGAGATACTCTCTAACACCCCTTTGACGGAAAATGTGTTCAAAATGGTGCTAAAAGGGGATGTTTCCCAAATTACTGCCCCTGGTCAGTTTGTGAATATCAAACTGGAAGGATTGTATCTGCGCCGTCCTATTTCGGTGTGCGATGTGGATGGAGATACTTTAACGATTATTTATAAGGTCGTTGGTAAGGGTACGAAACAGATGTCCCAAATGCAGGAAGGCAGATTGGATGTACTTACCGGTCTGGGCAACGGGTATGATTTGTCCGTAGCAGGGGAGAAACCCGTATTGCTGGGTGGTGGTGTTGGCGTACCGCCTATGTATTTGCTGGCAAAGAAACTGATTGCCCAAGGCAAGCAGGTTAACGTTGTTTTAGGTTTCAACACCAAAAACGAAGTGTTTTACGAAGAAGAGTTTAAGGCATTGGGCGCAGAGGTGACCGTTACCACCGTTGACGGCTCTTACGGTTTGAAAGGTTTTGTTACTGATGCTTTGCAAAATATGGAATATTCCTATTTCTACACCTGCGGTCCGGAACCGATGCTGAAGGCTGTTTATAAAGCCTCCACCACCTCCGGACAGATGAGTTTTGAAAAACGGATGGGTTGCGGTTTCGGCGCTTGTATGGGTTGTTCCTGCAAGACCATTACCGGCTATAAACGGATCTGCAAGGAAGGTCCGGTTATGCGGAAGGAGGAGATCCTGTGGGAAGACTAAGTGTAAACCTTTGTGGAATTCAGTTGGATAACCCGGTGATCCCCGCATCCGGTACATTTGGTTACGGCTATGAATATGCCGAACTTTACGACATTAACTGTCTTGGTACATTCTCTTTTAAGGGAACCACAAAAGATCCCCGCTTTGGCAATCCCACACCCAGAATCGCAGAGTGCAGCAGCGGTATGATCAATGCTGTAGGGCTGCAGAATCCCGGTGTTGAGAAAGTGGTTTCCGAAGAACTGCCGAAACTGAAAAAGTGTTTTCATAAGCCGGTTATGGCAAATGTCAGCGGTTTTTCTGTAGAAGACTATGCCTACACCTGCGAGAAACTGGATAAAGAGAATCAAGTTGGCTGGCTGGAAGTAAATGTCAGTTGTCCCAATGTCCACGGCGGCGGTATGAGTTTTGGCACTGACCCGAAAGCAGCGGCAGAAGTGACAGCGGCTGTGAAAAAGGTTACAACAAAACCGGTGATCGTGAAATTGAGCCCCAATGTTACAGACATTGTTTCTATCGCGAAGGCTTGCGAAGATGCCGGCGCAGACGGTATCAGCCTGATCAATACTATGTTGGGTATGCGCATTGACCTTCGTTCCCGCAAACCAATTATCGCCAACAAAATGGGCGGTTTTTCCGGTAGCGCGATCTTCCCGGTGGCGGTTCGTATGGTCTATCAGGTTGCCAATGCGGTCAAAGTCCCGGTTGTGGGAATGGGCGGCGTCAGCAGCGCAGAAGATGTAGTTGAAATGATGCTTGCCGGTGCGACGGCTGTGGAAGTGGGCGCAGCAAATCTCGTCGATCCTTTTATTTGCCGGGACATCATCGCAGATCTTCCCCGTGTTATGGATGAATATAAAATCGATACATTATCAGAAATTATTGGAGGCGTGAAATAATGGGTAAAGATGTAATTGTAGCGTGCGATTTTGCCAGCGCAGAGCAGACTTTCGCTTTTTTGGATAAGTTTACAGGCAGAAAGCCTTTTGTAAAGATCGGCATGGAACTGTATTACGCAGAAGGTCCTGCCATCGTAAAAGAGATCAAAGCAAGAGGTCACAAGATCTTCCTGGACTTAAAACTTCACGACATTCCCAATACCGTCAAGAAGGCAATGGCCGTTCTCAGCCGTTTGGATGTGGATATTACCAATTTGCATGCTGCCGGCACAAAGAATATGATGCGCGCTGCATTGGAAGGTTTGACCCGTGAGGATGGCAGCCGTCCTTTGCTGATTGCTGTTACTCAGTTGACTTCTACCGACCAGCAGAGTATGGAAGATGACATTCTGATCAAAGAGCCCATTGATAAAGTGGTTATGCACTACGCAAAGTGCGCAGAAGAAGCAGGCCTGGACGGCGTCGTTTGTTCTCCTCTGGAGGCAGGTAAGGTGCACGATACCTGCGGCAAACAGTTTTTGACCATTACACCCGGTGTCCGCTTTGCTGACGGCGATGTAGGCGACCAAAAGCGAGTTATGACCCCTGCCCAGGCAAAGGAGATCGGCTCTGATTACATTGTAGTTGGCAGACCTATCACTGCTGCCGCAGACCCGGTTGCCGCTTACGAGCGTTGTGTTGCGGAGTTTTGCGACTAAGAGAGGAGCATTAAATGCGCTTTCAATATGATCACGACTATCATATTCACTCCTATTTATCCACCTGCGCAACAGACCCGGCGCAGACACCACAGCGAATTTTGGATTATGCCGAGGAATATGGTCTGCGTGAAATCGTTTTAACCGACCATTTTTGGGACGAACGCGTTGGCGAACCCTGCGATTGGTATAAACCGCAGAATTTTGCCTGGATCAGTCAGGCAAGACCTTTACCCCAGTCTGAAAATGTCCGTTTTCTGTTTGGCGCAGAGGCGGATATGGATAGAGATATGCGGATTGGTGTATCAAAGGACCGCTGGGATGAATTTGACTTTGTTGTGGTTGCAACTACGCACCTTCATCATGGAGAGGAGTTCACCATCAGCGCCGCGGAAGGTGCTACAGCGCAAGGTCGTGCAAACGCATGGATACGCAGACTTGACAGCCTGCTGTCTCAAGATCTGCCTTTCCATAAAATCGGCATTGCCCATCTTGCAGATAGTACCATCTCTCCCGATAAGGAAATGACGAAACGGACATTGGAACTACTGCCGGATCAAAAACTGGAAGAATTGTTCAAAGGTTGTGCAAGGGCTGGTTTGGGTATTGAGATCAATTTTTCCGACTTCCGTTTCCGGGAGGGGGAAAAAGAGAATATTCTGCGTATTTTCAAAATCGCAAAAGCGATGGGATGTAAATTCTATTTAGGCAGCGATATTCATCGCCCCATCGGATTCCCCTGGGTGAAACCTATTTTTGAAAATGCAATTGATCTTCTCGGTCTTACGGAGAAAGATAAATTCCATATTACTTAAAAAATGCTGCACTGCAGCGGAATGGAGATAGAAATGGAAACTTATAAAAGAGAGTTTATTCAATTTCTGCAAAGGGCAGGGGTGCTGAAGTTCGGTGATTTTACTGCCAAGTCCGGCAGAAAAATCCCTTATTTCATCAATGCCGGTATGATTAAAACCGGCGATGAGATCGCAAAATTGGGCGAATTTTATGCCAAGGCATATTTCGAAAAAGTAGGCGACAAGAAAACTGTTCTGTACGGTCCTGCCTATAAGGGTATCTCCATTGCGGTTTCCGCGGCAGTTGCCCTTTCTAAGAACGGTCTGGATGTTCCTTTCTTCTTTAACCGGAAGGAAGTTAAGGACCACGGCGAAGGCGGCGTTTTCGTCGGCTATGTACCCCAGGCGGGTGAGGAAGTGGTCATTGTGGAAGATGTGATCACTGCCGGCACTGCCATTCGTGAGAGTATGGCGATCCTCAGCGGTTTGGAAAATGTGAAGGTAGCCGCTACTTTTGTTATGGTCGATCGGAAAGAAAAGGGCAAGACCGAGAAGTCTGCTATGGCGGAAGTGGAAGAGGAATTTGGTTTCCCCGTGTACTCCGTTGTGGATGTATATGACATTATCGAATATTTGGAAGAAGATGAGGCAAATGCCGAAAATGTGGCTCGAATCCGCAACTATCTGGCGGTGAACGGAGCGAAAGCATGAGAAGTCTAATCGATATTGTTGATTTTTCCGTGGAGGAATTGGATCAATTGATCCAAACCGCATGCGATATCAGCGAAAACCCTGAAAAGTATGCGGAGTGCTGCAAAGGCAAGAAATTGGCGACGCTGTTCTTCGAACCTTCTACCCGTACCCGCTTAAGTTTCGAGGCGGCTATGATGGAATTGGGCGGCAATGTGATCGGCTTTAGTGAGGCGGGTTCTTCTTCTGCCGCCAAGGGCGAGAGCATTGCGGATACTGCAAAAATGATCAGTTGCTACGCCGATATTATGGCAATGCGTCACCCCAAGGAAGGCGCGCCTTATGTGGCATCCAAAAGCGCTTGGATCCCGGTTATTAACGCCGGTGACGGCGGTCACTGCCATCCTACACAGACATTGGCAGACTTGCTTACCATCTATCGGGAACTTGGCAGACTGGATAATCTGACCGTTGGTTGCTGCGGCGACCTGAAATATGGCAGAACCGTCCATTCTCTGTTGTCTGCTATGGGGCGCTATCAAAATATCAAAGTTGTTCTGATCTCTCCTGAAGAACTGAAACTTCCCAAGTATGTGAAATACGAAGTGCTGGATAAAAACGGTATGGAGTATGTGGAAACCGATTCTTTGGAAGACGCGATCCCGGAACTGGATGTGCTGTATATGACCCGCATTCAGCGAGAGCGCTTTGACAGTTTTGACGAGTATGAGCGCCTTAAAGACAGTTACATCCTTACAGCGGAAAAAATGCAAGCCGCGAAACCTACAATGCGCGTACTGCATCCGCTGCCCCGTGTCAATGAGATCAGCGTTAAGGTGGACGATGATCCCAGAGCGGCATATTTCCGTCAGGCGCTGAACGGAAAATATATGCGTATGGCATTGATCCTGAAATTGCTGGAAGAGGCAAAAACGCCGAAGGTATGTGAAGAATCTGCTGATTGGAAAGTGGATGAACTTGTATGCGACAATCCCCGCTGCATTACATCTACAGAGCAGGAACTGTCTCATATTTTTAAGTGTGTCAGTCCTGAGAACGGTATTTACCGCTGTATTTATTGCGAAGGAAAGAAGACGGTGAAACCGTAATTTTGCGCCTCCGGAAGTTCTTGCCAAAATTTACACAAAAAAGGTGGAGAATCCGGAGGCTTTCGTGGCGATTTAGTAAAAATTTATCAAAGTATCTGCAAGTTTCTTGACAGCGGTTTTTCCACATGTTAAAATCATATGGTAATTTGATATTCGCTTTCTGCGACTGACGGAGCAGGTGGATCACCACCGGGGAACAGAGAGCGCAGGTGCTAAAAAACGCACCTTTTGCCGACCGTCTGGGCGCATTTGGCTTTTATAGGCTGAGTGCGCTCTTTTTTGGTTATGATCTGGAGGTTTTACTATGAAAAAAGTTGGCATTATTATGGGTAGCGACAGTGATCTGCCTATTATTCAAAAAGCAACGGATATCCTCAAGGGCTTTTCTGTACCTTATGAGGTTCACATTTATTCTGCCCACCGTACGCCCGTCGAAGCTAGGGATTTTGCATTATCCGCAAGAGACAATGGCTTCGGCGTTTTGATTGCTGCTGCGGGTATGGCTGCCCACTTGGCAGGGACGATCGCCGCCAACACTACGCTGCCGGTGATTGGCATTCCTTGTAAAGGTCCGGTTTTGGACGGTATGGATGCGCTGCTTTCTACTGTTCAGATGCCCACCGGCATTCCGGTTGCCACGGTTGCCATCAACGGCGGCGCCAATGCCGCATTGCTGGCACTGCAGATTTTAGCAGTTACAGATAGCGAACTTGCGGCAAAATTGGATGAAAAACGTGCAAACGACGCTAAGGTCGTCCTTCAGAAGGATGCCGGTGTCATGGATAAATTGTAATTTATAAAAGGAGTTATTATTATGGAAAAGAAACTTGTTTACACCGGTAAGACTAAAGATGTTTTCGCATTGGAAAACGGCAACTATTTGTTGAAGTTTAAGGATGATTGCACCGGCAAGGACGGCGTGTTTGATCCCGGCGAGAACTCCGTTGGTCTCACTATCGAGGGCGTTGGCGATGTCAATCTGCGTATGTCCATCTATTTCTTTGAGAAGATCAATGCAGCAGGCATCAAGACCCACTATGTCAGCGCTGACCTGGCAAACACCACTATGGAAGTTCTGCCCGGTAAAGTTTTTGGCAAGGGCCTGGAAGTTATCTGCCGTTATAAGGCTGTCGGTTCTTTCTATCGCCGCTACTCTGACTACTGCGTAGAAGGTCAGGATCTGCCTGCCTATGTGGAAACCACCTTTAAGAATGACGCAAAAGGCGATCCGCTGGTCACCAAGGATGGTTTGGTAGATCTGGGCGTTATGACTGCAGAGCAGTATGACGACCTGAAAGCAATGACCCAGGCGATCACCAAAATCGTGGCGGATGATCTGAAAGAAAAAGGTCTGGATATGTACGATATCAAGTTTGAGTTTGGTTATGATGCTGACGGCAAAGTGATGCTCATCGACGAGATCGCTTCCGGCAATATGCGTGTCTACAAGGACGGTCAGTATATCGATCCGATGACTTTGAATAAACTGTTCTTCGCATAATTTTAGATTTACCAGGCAAAAGGAGTTTAACATGGGAGGCTTTTTTGGCGTTGCATCCAAACGTGATTGCATGACCGACGTTTTCTTTGGTGTAGATTATCATTCTCATCTCAGCGCCCGCCGAGGCGGTATGGCTGCATATGACAAGGAAATTGGTCTGCAAAGAAAAATTCATAATATTGAAAATTCGCCGTTTCGTACAAAGTTTGAGCATATTTTCGATGAGATGCAAGGTACTTCTGTCATTGGATGCATCAGTGACACGGACCCTCAGCCAATGCTGATCCGTTCTCGCTTAGGTACGTATGCCATTTCGACAGTTGGTATTATCAATAACGCAAACAAACTTATTGATGAATATCTCAGCACCAGCGGAGATCATTTCGATGCAATGACCGGCGGTAAGGTCAATAGCACAGAATTGGCTGCTGCGCTGATTAATCAAAAAGCAACCTTTGTGGAAGGCATTCAGTATGCACAAAGTGTAATTGAGGGTACAGCCAATATCTTGATTCTGACAGAAGAAGGCAGTTTGATTGCTGCCCGCGACCGACTGGGCAGGATCCCGGTACAAATCGGTAAGGATGAGGATGGCTACTGCGCCTCCTTTGAAGAGTTCGCTTTCACAAAACTGGGCTATGAAAAGGTTTGCGAATTGGGTCCCGGGGAAATCGTGGAACTGACACCTGAAAAAATGACCCAACTGGCTGCGCCAGGCAAAGAAATGAAAATGTGCGCCTTTCTTTGGAGTTACTATGGCTATCCCACTTCTACCTACGAAGGTGTAAATGTGGAGGCAATGCGTTACCGTAATGGCGCTGCTATTGCCGAACGCGATATGGAGCAGGGCCGGTCAATGGACATTGATTATGTAGGTGGCGTTCCGGATTCTGGCACACCCCACGCAATCGGCTATGCAAACCGCACTGGCAAACCCTTTGCCAGAGCATTTATCAAGTATACGCCTACCTGGTCCCGTTCCTTTACTACTGCCAAGCAGGCAGATCGGAAAAAGGTAGCAAAAATGAAGCAGATCCCGGTCCATGAACTGATCGTTGATAAAAATCTGTTATTCGTAGATGATTCCATTGTTCGGGGCACGCAATTACAGGAAACAGTTGAGTTTCTGTATGATAACGGCGCAAAGTCTGTGCATATGCGTTCTGCCTGTCCGCCCATTATGTATGGTTGTAAATACCTGAACTTCTCCCGTTCTACAAGCGATATGGATTTGATCTCCCGGCGCGTGATTGTGGAATTGGAGGGTGAGGAAGGTCTGAAACATATTGAGGAATATGCGGATGGTAATACTGAGCGTGGTAAGGCTATGCGAAAAATGATTTGTGATAAATTTAAGTTTGCCTCATTGGGATTCCAAACCATAGATGGCGTTGTGAAATCCATCGGTATTGATCCTTGCAAACTTTGCACCTACTGCTGGAATGGCAAAGAATAACTTAAAGGAGTTTCTGATATGGAAAAAAGCTATTCTGCAAGTTACGCCGCGGCAGGCGTGGATATCACCGCCGGTTACCGCGCGGTGGAATTGATGAAAAAACATGTAAAGAGAACCCGCAATGAAGGCTGCCTGGATGATGTGGGCGGCTTTGGCGGTTGTTTTGGTCTGCCTGTTGCCGGTATGGAAGAACCGGTACTGGTTTCCGGTACAGACGGCTGCGGCACCAAGGTGAAACTGGCAATTTTGATGGATAAGCACGACACCATCGGTATCGACGCGGTGGCAATGTGTGTCAACGATATTATCTGCGTCGGCGCAAAGCCGCTGTTCTTCCTGGACTATATCGCCTGCGGCAAGAACATCCCCGAGAAGATCGCAGAGATCGTCGGCGGTGTGGCAGAAGGCTGTGTCCAGTCCGGCGCAGCGCTGATTGGCGGTGAAACGGCTGAGCATCCCGGTATGATGCCGGTGGAAGAATATGACTTGGCAGGTTTCGCGGTTGGTATTGTGGACAAGAAGAAGATTCTGGACAATTCCAGAATGACAGCAGGTGATGTTGTGATCGCGCTGCCTTCAACCGGTATCCATTCCAACGGCTTTAGTCTGTGCCGCAAGGTGTTTGATATTGACAACAATAATCCCGAACTGTATGTTCCCAAGGCAGAACTGGGCGGAAGAACCACCGCTGAGGCACTGCTGACGCCCACAAACATCTATGTGAAGCCGGTTCTTGCTTTGCTGGACAAGGTGGATGTAAAGGGCTTCAGCCATATTACCGGCGGCGGTTTCTATGAAAACATTCCCCGCAGCATCCCGGATGGTCTGGGCGCTGTGATCGACCGCAGCGCGGTCAAAGTGCTGCCTATTTTTGACTTGATCGCTAAGACCGGCAATATCCCTGAGCGGGATATGTTCAACACCTATAATATGGGCGTTGGTATGAGCATCGTTGTGCCTGCAGATCAGGTAGAATTGGCAATTGAAACACTGAAAGCAAACGGTGAGGATGCTTATGTGATCGGTAAGATCGTCGCATCCGATGAGAAAATTGTCATTGAATAATAAAAAAGGGGAACTGAGGATGAAAAAAGCAAAAATTGCCGTCCTGGTCTCCGGTGGCGGTACGAATTTGCAGGCGTTGATCGATGCGCAAAATGCTGGTATTTTGCAAAGCGGGTCGATTTGCCTTGTGATTTCCAATAACCCCAATGCTTACGCCCTGGAACGGGCAGCAAAGGCAGGAATACCCACCGAAGTGGTTACTAAAAAACAGTGCGGTTCGCAAAGTGCATTTGAACAGAGAATCAAAGAACTGTTAAATGTCAACAACATTGACCTGATCGTGCTTGCCGGCTTTATGTCTATCCTCAGCGAAGATTTTACAAAGGATTATCCGGAACGGATCATTAATGTTCATCCCTCTTTGATCCCGTCTTTTTGCGGCGTGGGATATTATGGCCTTCGTGTCCATGAGGAAGCCCTTGCTTACGGTGTAAAAGTTACCGGCGCTACGGTCCATTTTGTCAATGAGATTCCGGATGGCGGTAAGATTTTAATGCAGAAGGCTGTGTATATCGAAGAAGGGGACACCCCTGAGATTCTTCAAAAGCGTGTTATGGAGCAGGCAGAGTGGAAAATTTTGCCTGCAGCGGTAGAAATGGTTTCCAAGGAAATGATTGGCTAACAGAAAGGATATAGAACAATGAATGTATACGAGATCGGCTCTATGAGCGAGAAACTTTCCACCAATATTTATCCCGGTCGCGGCATCGTATTGGGTGTTACCCCCGATGGCAAAAAGTCCGTTGCTGCCTATTTTATTATGGGTCGTAGCGTGAACAGCCGTAACCGGGTATTTGTCCAGGAACCTGACGGCATCCGCACGGAAGCCCATGACCCCAGTTTGATGAAAGATCCTCATTTGATCATCTATCACCCCGTTCGCGAGGCTGGTTGCGGCCTGATCGTCACCAACGGTGATCAGACGGATACCATTTGGGAATACTTGGCAAGAGGCGAGAGTTGGGAAGCCGCTCTGCGTACCAGAATGTTTGAAGACGACGGTCCTAACTGGACGCCCCGCATTTCCGGTCTGTTGGCAGGGGACGGCAGTTATAAAATGTCTATTTTGAAGTCTGCCGATGCGGAAGGCACTGCCTGCGCCCGGTTCTTCTACGAATATCCTCCCATTGCCGGTTTGGGCCATTTCCTGCATACTTATGTTTGCGACGGCAATCCTGTAATTCCTACTTTCCAGGGCGAGCCTGAGCGCGTTGCCATTGACGGCGACATCGATACTTACACCGCGATGCTCTGGGAAAACCTGAATCCCGATAATAAAATTTCTCTGTTCGTCCGGTACACCGATCTGGAAACCGGAAAGTACGAACAGCGAATCCTCAATAAGCATCAGTAAAAAGGAGAAACAAGATGAAGGAATTTGAACTGAAATACGGTTGTAACCCCAATCAGAAACCTGCAAAACTTTATATGCACGATGGCAGTGACCTGCCCTTTACCATTCTGAACGGTCGTCCCGGTTATATCAACTTTATGGATGCGCTGAACTCCTGGCAGTTGGTTAAGGAACTGAAAGAGGCCACCGGTATGCCGTGCGCTACATCTTTCAAGCATGTTTCTCCCACTTCTGCTGCAGTGGGCAAGCCCCTTAGCGATGACCTGAAAAAAGCCTGCTTTGTGGAAGATATTGAAGGTCTGGACGAGAACCCCTTGGCATGCGCTTACGCCCGCGCCCGTGGTGCGGATCGCCTTTGCTCCTTTGGCGATTGGGTCGCCCTTTCTGATGTCTGCGATGAAATGACTGCAAAGTTGATTGCCCGTGAGGTTTCCGACGGCGTTATCGCTCCCGGCTATACTGAGGAAGCGCTGGCGATTCTGCAGGCTAAGCGCAAGGGCGGCTATAATGTGGTCGCCATTAACCAAGCGTATGTTCCTACTGAAGTAGAGAATAAGCAGATTTTTGGCATCACTTTCCAGCAGGGTCGTAACAATTTCAAAATCGGCGAAGAATTGTTGCAAAATGTTGTTACGGAAAATAAGGATATCCCTGAAAGCGCTAAGATTGATTTGATCATTTCTTTGATCACACTGAAATACACCCAGTCCAACTCTGTTTGTTTCGCTGTCGACGGCCAGGCAATTGGCGTTGGCGCCGGTCAACAGAGCCGTGTTCACTGTGTCAGATTGGCTGGTTCTAAAGCAGACACCTGGTTCCTGCGTCAGCATCCCAAGACCTTGGCGCTGCCTTTCCGTGAGGACTTGGGTCGTCCCGGTCGTGACAATGTAATCGATGGCTACATTAACGGCAACGAAGAGGATGTTTGCGCTGAGGGTATTTGGCAGAACTACTTTACTGTCAGACCTGAGCCTTTGACTGATGAAGAAAAGCGCGCATGGCTGAATTCCCGGGATGCTGTTGCATTGGGCTCTGATGCGTTCTTCCCATTCCCGGATTCTGTTAAGCGCGGCGCTGCGTCCGGTGTTAAGTATATCGCTGAACCCGGTGGCTCTATTCGTGATGATCTGGTTATCGAAGAGTGCAATAAGCGCGGTATTGCTATGGCATTTACCGGTATGCGTCTGTTCCACCACTAAGAATAATTGGGAATATGAGATACAAGGAAATTCTTGTATCTCATTTCCTGCGTTTTAGAATGTAGTAAATTTTACATAAAGGAACGGGTTTTTATGAAACTTTTGGTTGTTGGTGGCGGTGGCAGAGAACACGCCATTATTAAAAAATTAAAAGAAAACAATACCATTGAGGAAATCTTCGCGTTGCCCGGAAACGGCGGTATGGCAAAGGACGCAACCTGTGTTAATATTGCTGCAACGGATTTGGATGGCATTGTGGATTTTGCTAAGAAAAACGCAGTTGATTATGCGGTGGTTGCGCCGGATGATCCGCTGGTTCTTGGTTGCGTTGACCGATTGAATGAAATCGGCATTCCTTGTTT
>JAZQBF010000219.1:0-3072 GCA_045545615.1 Faecousia sp. | reverse complement strand
CGAAATTATGGCAGTATTCCGCACCGCGGCAACGGTGGGCAAAGGCTTTGCCTACTACGCCTTTGATTTTGCAGCGGACCAGCAGGCGTATAACGAGTTTGTGCAAAACTGCCACCACCTGGAACTGTATGATACCGGCGTTACGGCAGAATACGGGGACAAACTGATCACCCTTTCCACTTGCGAGTATTCCCAGACCAATGGGCGGCTGGTGGTCGTTGCCAAACAAGTTTCATAAAAATCAGCCGCAGACTTCGGTTCTGCGGCTGTTTTTTCTTTTGCCCGGTTGCGTATGGAAAAAAACCGTTGTATAATATAAGATAATGAATTTTAAGGGGTAAAAGGATGGCGGTTGAGTTTGAGATCAAATTCCGGGCGACACCGGAACAGCAGGCGGATCTTCTAAAAGATCTGTCTGGAGAAAAGCGGCAGTATAAAATGCAGACCACTTACTACGATACCTCTGACGGGGATCTGTCTGCCCGGAAATATACCCTGCGGCGGCGGATGGAAAACGAGAGGTCCGTCTGCACCTTAAAAACACCGGCAAAAGGGCTGGGACGGAACGAGTACGAACTGGAATGCGATACTATAGAAAAAGCGATCCCCAGGCTGTGTGAATTGTCCGGTCTGCCGGAACTACCCGGTTTGCTGGCAAAGGGCGTAATTCCTTCCTGCGGCGCAGCATTTCAGCGGACGGCCATTACGGCGGAGCGACCGGATTGCACATTGGAAATTGCTTTGGATAAAGGGGTGCTAACCGGTGGCGGTAGAGAAAAACCCCTTTGCGAAATTGAGGTAGAACTGAAATCCGGCACGCAAGAGGCGGCAAAGACATACGCCAAAATGCTCCAGTTGGCATACGGTCTTACGCCGGAGAAACGGAGTAAGGTTCAGCGGGCACGGGCATTGGCGAGAGGAGAAGAATGATGGCGCAGTTAGACAATCTGTTTTCCAAATATAAAAAACTGTTTTTGTTTGATACGGAGACCACTGGCTTGAACTACGCCCGGGACGAGATCATCGAGTTTGCCGGCGTGGTGGTAGAACGGATAAATGGCGAGGCGGTGATCACCCGGGAATATGACGAACTGATCGCTCTAAGTCCCGGTGGCGTTGTGCCCCCGGAGATCGAAAAACTCACCGGTATCACCAATGAAGACCTAAAAGAAAAGGGTATCCCCAAAGAAAAGGTCTGCGCCGATGTTGCAGAAATGATCAGCGGAGATACTTTGCTGATCGCCTACAACGCTCATTTTGATTTGAGTTTTCTTTTCTATATGCTGCTGAGAAACGGCGACCCATGCATACTGAAAGGGAAAGATAAACTGGATTTGCTTACTGTTTACAAAGACCGGCACAGTTACCCCCACAAACTGTGCAACGCCATTGAGGTGTACGATCTTGCTGACCAGGTGGTCAACTCCCACCGGGCGGTGGATGATGTGATCGCCACCGTGGCGGTAATGAAAGAGATGGAAAAAGAGCGGGGCGATTTTGAACGGTACATAAACTTATTTGGCTACAATCCCAAATATGGCATTTCCGGAAAACCCATCGGCTCTATTACTTACAAACCCCAGAAATTTGATCCCCCCGCACCTTTATACGAGATGATGTAAAAGGTTTTGTTAAGAACAATCTAAATTGTCATTCCGAGCCAGTGCTCACACTGGCGTGGGAATCTCAAGAAAGCATAGGGATTTCAAGATTGCCACACCAGCCTGCGGGCTGGTTCGCAATGACAACGAGAAAAGTGTTATCAGAAAACTTTCAGGAGGAAACTGTTATGTATAATGAAATTTCTTATGCTTTGGGAGCAAACCGCTCCTGCATTCGCGATTTATTTGAATACGGCTGCGCCCGGGCTGCCATCGTTGGTCGGGAAAATGTTTATGACTACTCTTTGGGCAACCCCAGCATCCCCTCTCCCAAGGAAGTAAACGAGACCATCAAGCAGATTTTGGAAGATACCGACTCTTTGCAGATCCATGGCTATACTTCCGCCGTTGGCGATATGGCAACCAGAAAGGCGATTGCCGATGACCTGAATGCCCGCTACGGAACAACCGTTGCCCCGGAAGAACTGTTTATCGGCGGCGGCGCTGCCCCGGAACTGGTAAGTGTGTTCCGGGCACTGGCGGTTCCCGGCAGCGAGATTCTGGCAATTGCCCCCTTCTTCCCGGAATACCGCCCCTTTGTAGAGGGCGCAGGTGCAACATTTAAAGTTGTTCCCCCGGATGTGCCCAATTTCCAGATCAAACTGGATGCGGTGGAGGCGGCGCTGACAGAAAAGACCGTGGCTGTGATCATCAATTCCCCCAACAATCCTGCAGGTACGGTCTATACTGCCGAGACCCTTAAGGACTTGGCAGCCTTGCTGACCCAAAAGTCTGCAGAATTTGGACACCCCATTTATATCGTTTCCGATGAGCCTTACCGGGAACTGGCTTATGACGGGGTGGAAGTGCCCTTTATCCCCACCATTTATAAAGACACCATTGTGTGCTATTCCTATTCCAAGTCCCTGTCCTTGCCCGGCGAGCGGATCGGCTATGTGTATGTTCCCGGTAACGCCACCGACAGCAAGGCGGTCTATGCCGCAGTTGCCGGCGCAGCCCGGGCAGGCGGTCACGTCTGCGCCCCTTCTCTGTGGCAGAAAGTCATCGCCCGGTGCGCCCACCTGCGCCCGGATCTGGAAGCCTACGACAAAAACCGCAAGGCGCTGTATCAAGGTCTGGTGGATGCGGGCTATGAGGTAGCAAAACCCGACGGTGCATTCTATCTGTTCATCAAAGCCCCCGGCGGCGACGCGGTTGCCTTCTCCGAAAAGGCAAAGAAGAAGGATCTATTGGTGGTTCCCGGTGACGGCTTCGGCTGCCCCGGCTACTTCCGCATCTGCTACTGTGTCAGTTACGGAATGATCCAAAAGAGTCTGCCGGTTTTCGCGGCGCTTATTAAGGAGTAAACAATGGAGAAAATCAAAACCGGTATTTTAGGATACGGCGCTGCCGCCCGGATGCATATGACCTCGCTGGCGATGTGTCCCGAGCGGGAAGTTACCGGCATTTA
>JAZQBF010000218.1:0-15571 GCA_045545615.1 Faecousia sp. | reverse complement strand
TGCCGGGGGCGTGGCAGTCTGCGCAAAAATGGGCAGACGCCGCTGACCGGTGATCTGGTACAAATATCCATTGAAAACGGCAAGGGAATGGTCGAACAGATCATGCCGCGGAAAAACCGGTTCGTGCGCCCCGCTGTTGCCAACGTGGATGGGCTGGTTGTGTTTGCTGCAAATGTAAACCCGGTTACTGACCCTTATCTCATTGACCGTGTTGCAGCCATTGCCGGTGACCAGGAGGTTGCGGTCTATATCTGCATCAATAAGTGCGATTTAGACCCGGCTGTTGACCTTGTAAGGATCTATAAAAATGCCGGATTCCCGGTGATATGCGCCAGCGCAGAGACCGGAGAAGGCGTGGATGAACTCCGTTGCCTTATCCGTGGAAAACTCACGGCGTTTACCGGAAATACCGGCGTTGGAAAGAGCAGTATGCTCAATGCCCTTTGCCCCAGTTTACAACTGCCAACCGGCGAAGTTTCCGATAAACTGGGCAGAGGTCGTCACACCACCCGCCATGTGGAACTGTATCATCTGGAAGACGATACTTATGTGGCAGATACGCCCGGTTTCTCTTCTTTTGACACGGAGCAAATGGATGTAATATTGAAGGAGAATCTGCAGTACGCATTTCCGGACTTTGCGCCATTTATTGGCAATTGCCAGTTTCACGATTGTTCCCATCGGGCAGAACCCGGCTGCGAAGTGAGAGCGGCGGTTGCAGAGGGTAAGATCGAAAAGACCAGGTATGAAAGTTATCTAAAACTGTACGAAAAATCTAGTCAGATAAAAACCTGGGAACTGAAGTAATAAATACCGCAGATGCATTTGCATCTGCGGTATTTCATTGCCGATTATAATTTTGATTTTAGTTGCAGCCAAAAGCGAACCAATGAAGTAGCAAGTACGATGCCTACTGCCATAGCACCTGCAATTGCCAATGTGTGCATACCGGTTTGGGCAAACAGGTCCATTCTGTTTGCAACCGCGTGGGTCATGGTATAGTATACACCGGCACCGGGGATCAAGGGAAATGCTGAGATGACCAGATATGCGATCGCCGGGCATTTTCTGATTCTTGCCATAATTTCTGCATATAAGGATGCGAAGGCTGTTGCGCAAAAATAGCCCAAAATTTCTCCACCGCCAAATTTAAGGATCGCAGAATAACAAAGCCAGGTGAGTAATCCGCCAAGAGCGCACAAGAATCCGCCCTTGCCGTGAATGTTGAATAAAATAAAAAAACCAATTCCACTTACAAAGCATGCGATCGCCTGAAGTATAAGGTGGTGCTCAATTGCATTTGCAGGATGCGGATTGCCCCAAATTGTAGCAGACAGACCCAAAGCAACACCGGTTCCTAATGCAATACCTACGGCAATTAAGAAAACCTGAACGATTCGATTCAGTCCGGAGTTTGTATCGCCGTAAATAATGTCCCGAAATGCGTTTGTAAATAACAGACCGGGGACAAGGATCATAAGTGCGCCAATAATCACCGCGTCCGGATTTCCGGCAATATGCATACCGTGCAGACCGTAAGCGAAAAATGCCATTATAAAAGAAACGGTTATGGTTCTGAACAGTTGGTTTGTCTTCATATTGTCCATAAATCGGTTGAGCAAACCAACGATCACACCGCAGACACCGGAACACAGACAGTCAACAAAACTGCCGCCAAACAAAATACAAAAGCCCAGCGCACCGAGAAAGTTACCAACAAGGTAGAGGGGGAGTTTGTATCTTCTGAGACTGGACTTTGTTTCATTCAGCCATTCAATAGCGACGGGAATCTCTGGCTTTTGCGCGCAAACACGGCGGCTGAAACTACTGAACTGTTCAACACCATCCAAGTCGTTTCCGTGGAAACCGATACGGCGCATACGTGTCATCGGTTTTCCTTCCGCGGACAGAATACTGACGGTAAGACAGTTGGGAATCGCAAAGACCTCTCCCTGGATTCCGTATGTGTTTAAAATACGGCATACACTGTCTTCAACGCGGAATGTCTCTGCACCGCACATGGCAAGTTGATAGCCAAATTCTGCAGCCATATCCAATAAAGAATTATGGTCCATAGATTTTACCTCATAATAATGACAAAGGCATTGCCGTCGGATAATTCCGACGGCAAAATATTATTTTCTTACAAACAGAACGCCAAGTGTTCCGGGACCGCAGTGGCAGGAAACGGTACAGCCTGCTTCAGTCCAGTAAATGTTTTGGAAATCGGAATATTGCGCAACAGCGTTGCGGACGGTCTCCAGGCATTCGTCAGATACGGGCGTGCGGGTCACAAACAATGTGCCTTTTTCAATGTCATCACGTTCAGCAAGACGGTCTTTTACATAAGAGGCGAGGCACTTGGCATAACTGCCGCGGTATTTTTTAACAACAGACATTTTACCGTTTTTAACCTCAATGCAAGGTTTCAAATTCAAAAGATTTGCGCCCAACGCAGCGGCAGAAGAACAACGGCCGCCTTTGACCATATACTCCAAACGGTCCAGCACAAAACTTGCCTCGACCTTTTCGGTATATGCGCTGACCTGCGCTTGCAGTTCATCAAGGGAAGTGCATGTTTTTGCAAGTTCACATGCCTTCAAGACCACAAGACCCTGACCGGTGGAAAGGTTGCGGGAATCCACAACACGGACATTATCAAAGTCCTCAGCAGCAAGGCAAGCATTTTGATAACTGCAAGAAAATTCAGAACTAATGTTAATATGCAAAATACCGTCATATTCAGATGCAAATTTGCTAAAGTAATCTGCATATTCCCCTGCGTTCATCGCAGTGGTGCTGCACAGATCGCCGCCGGATGCTACATGGGCAAAAATGTCGGCAGGTGTGATCGTAACACCATCAGAAAAGGTTTCACCGTTTTTTACGATGGTTAGCGGAACCAATGTGATGTTATACTTTTCCAGCAGTTCGTTGGAAAGGTCACATGTGCTGTCAGAAATAATCTTTATATTCATAACAAAATCTCCTTATATTAGGTATCGTTTTGCGATGTTTTGAGGGGGCTTTCTGTCATAAAGCAAGAGGATTCCAAATCTTTTGACTGTAAAAAACCACAACCCCAGTCTCGCATAGCAATTAAAACCGGCATTAAACTTTTTCCCAAGTCTGTCAGGGAATATTCGACCTTGGGAGGGATCACCGGGAACACCTCTCTGTGAATCAGTGCATTCGCTTCCAATTCTCTAAGTTGTTGCGTAAGCATTTTTGGCGTTGCATGGCTGATCAGTTTTTTTAACTGTGAGAATCGAAGTTGACCGTTAGATAAATGCCATAGGATCAGCGCTTTATACTTTCCACCAATTAAGTCCAAGGTGACACCCACAGGACATAAATCAGTCTTTTCCATACATACCTCCACAGTACCCAAAAGGGTAGCATGGCACAAAATAGTGCGTACTTGTGTTTTTAAAATCGTATGATAAAATAGTATCATAAAAGTAGAATTGTGTCAATCTTTCAAGGACAAGGAGTGATGTTATGAAGATCCAATTTCATATTACGGGAATGACATGCGCCGCATGCTCTGCCCGTGTAGAAAAGGTAACAAGCCAAATTGCAGGCGTTGAAAAAGTGGAAGTAAATTTGCTTGCAGGGAAAATGACGATACAGACCCAGGACCCCGCTGTTTCGGATGCGGTTATAAAAGCCGTTACGGATGCCGGATATGGTGCATCCCTACCCGGGGAAAAGGAGCAAAATAACGATCAACCGGATACTACATTAAAATCGATGAAGATTCGTTTGATTGCATCGGCTGCTTTTTTGCTGATCCTTATGTACTTTACCATGGGACACATGGCAGGCTTGCCGATGCCCGGATGGTATCACGGACTGAATAACGCGGTGGTTGCCGCATTGGTTCAGTTGATGCTTACACTGCCGGTTGTATATTTAAATCGCAACTATTTCACAAAGGGTCTGCGTAATCTTTGGAAACGATCTCCCAATATGGATTCCCTGATTGCGGTAGGCTCCGGCGCTGCTTTGATTTACGGTATGATTGCCTTGTTCCGAATGGCGTATGCTATGGGACATGGACAATTCGACGTTGTTAAGATATATTCTGAGAATTTGTATTTTGAATCCTCTGCAATGATCTTAACATTGATCACTTTTGGAAAATTCCTGGAAACACGGGCAAAGCGGCGCACCGGAGATGCAGTGCGTCAACTTATGGATCTGAGCCCAAAAAGTGCCGTGGTTCGACGGAACGGGGGAGAAGTTACGATTCCCGTGGATCAGTTAGCAATAGGCGATACGGTCATTGTTCGCTCCGGTGGCAGTATCCCGGTGGATGGCACAGTTATATCCGGACGGGCATCTGTGGATCAAAGCGCCTTGACCGGCGAAAGTGTACCCAAGGAAGTGATTGTGGGGACAAAGGTGGCTGCCGCCACTATTTGTACTGAGGGTTATTTGGAGATAGAGGCTGATAAAGTGGGCGAGGATACGACCCTCTCCCAAATCATTCGCCTTGTGGAAGAATCCGGTGGCTCGAAAGCGCCTATTGCCCGATTGGCGGATAAGGTGGCATCTGTATTTGTACCAGCCGTTATGTCAATAGCCGCGGTTGCCTTTGTTGTCTGGCTGGTTGCAGGGCAAACGGTTGAATTCGCCCTCACGACGGCGATTTCTGTGCTGGTTATTTCTTGCCCTTGCGCCCTCGGATTGGCAACACCGGTGGCAATTATGGTGGCAACCGGCAAGGGCGCGCGTATCGGCGTTTTGTTTAAAAATGCAGAGGCACTTGAGAATTTGCATAAAGTTGATACAATAGTCTTGGACAAAACCGGTACACTTACTGTCGGCAAACCTACTGTTACAGATGTATTACCTGCAGGGGCAGAAAAAGATCAATTGATTACTATCGCAAAGGCATTGGAAGAAAAGTCCGAACATCCCTTTGCCAAGGCGATTATGTCCTATCAAGGTGATATGCCTTACGAAAAAGCGGAATCATTTGAAACACTTCCGGGTATGGGTGTAACTGCAATTTTGAATGGCACCCGCTATTATGGCGGCAACAAGCGGTTGATGGAACAAAAAGGTATTTCCGTGCCGGACTATCCGCAAATGGCAGCAGAAGGAAAAACACCCCTCTATTTTGGCTCAGAGGATGGCTTGTTCTTAGGCACTATCGCATCGGCAGATGTTTTAAAAGATGATTCTGCGCAAGCAATTTCCCAACTGCAGAATATGGGCTTGAAAGTAGTAATGCTTACTGGCGATAATCATTCTACAGCAAAGGCGATCGCGCAAAAAGCCGGAATTGCGGATGTGATTTCCGATGTTCTTCCAACGGACAAGGCGTCTGCGATCACTGATCTGCAAAATAATGGCGCAAATGTTTTGATGGTTGGCGACGGGATCAATGATGCACCGGCGCTTGTAACAGCCGATGTGGGCGCGGCAATTGGCGCCGGAACGGATATTGCCATCGAATCTGCAGATGTGGTTTTGATGCAGAATTCTTTGCTGGGTATTTGTAATGCCATATCGTTAAGCAGAGCAACAATAAAGAATATTCGTCAAAATTTATTTTGGGCATTCTTTTATAATATTCTCGGCATTCCGGTTGCTGCCGGTGTTCTGTATCCGGCGTTTGGGATTCAGTTAAGCCCAATGATCGGCGCAGCCGCAATGAGTATGAGTTCGGTGTTCGTAGTATCCAATGCGCTTCGGTTGCGCTTATTTCAGCCGAAGAAGAATTTGATCAATAATATTCAGGAGATGAAAACGATGGAAACAATTGTAAAAGTTAATGGTATGATGTGCCCTCATTGCAAGGCACGGGTGGAATCTGTCAGCAAGGAAATTCCCGGCGTAACAGATGCTGTTGTAGATTTGGAAAAAACGCAGGTTGCATTGCAGGGAACTTTTGATCTGGCTGCTTTGAAAAAAGCCGTAACGGATGCGGGTTATGAGGTTTTAGATAATTAAACAGTACGCTTAAGCGGACTGAATTCTTTGTACAATACACCCAGATAAACCGAAAGGGTGATGGGTATGTATTCTGTCCGTAATGTAAGAGGTCATTTTCAAGTATATGACCAAACCGGGAAATTTTTGTTTTCCGCCGATAGTGAGCGGGAAGTATGGGAGGAGTTGGAGGATTTTGCGGAATCTGCGGCTTGATATATGCTATGATGGCAGCCGATATAAAGGTTGGCAACGCCTTTCTGAAGGCGATAATACCATTCAGGGAAAATTGGAAAAGACCTTGTCCAGAATTCTGGGAGAACCGATTGAGATTACCGGAAGCGGTAGAACAGATGCCGGCACCCATGCTGCCCATCAAGTTGTAAACTTTCACTGTCAGAGCGATATGCCCTGCGACGAGATACTGTTGCAACTTCGCAGGTATTTGCCGGAGGATATTGGCATATACTCCTGCAGGAATGTTTCTCAGCGCTTTCACGCCCGCCTGAATGCCAAAACGAAGACATATTGCTATCGCCTTTGGAATAGCCAATCGCCTTGCGTATTCGATAGAAAATATGTTTGCATTGATGATAGAAAACTGGATGTTTCTCTTATGCAGCAGGCCGCAGAACAGTTTGTTGGCACCCACGATTTTTCGGCATTTTGCGCCAATCGGAATATTAAAAAATCCACAGTGCGTGCCATTATGTCCTTTGAGGTTATAAAAGCAGGTGAGGAGATTCGGTTTGTTGTAACCGGAAACGGTTTTCTGCACCACATGGTTCGCATTATGGTGGGAACACTGGTTGAGATCGGCACAGGAGAACGAGATGTGGCCAATATCCCAACGTTGTTTGGAGAAAAACGGGAAAAAGCAGGTATTACAATGCCTGCCCAAGGTCTTTGCCTGATGGAGGTAAACTATTGAACATACAGATATTTGGTAAGAGCAAGTGTTTTGATACCAAAAAAGCCGAGCGGTATTTTAAAGAACGGCGGATTAAATATCAATATGTGGACTTGCTCCGTTACGGCCTTTCCGGAAAGGAGTTTGATGCTGTTCTTCGTGGTGTTGGCGGTATCGATAATCTGATCAATTGGGATGCCAAAAATGAACAGATCACCTTAATGCGCTATATGGACAACGCTGTGGCAAAAGAGGACAAAGTCTTTGATGATCCTTCCTTGATGCGCACACCGATCGTCCGTAACGGAAAAGAGGTAACACTAGGCTACTGCCCGGAAATATGGGCGAAGTGGGAATAACACGAAAGCAGTTTCTCGAAAGGGGAACTGCTTTTTTATTGCAAAATGGAGGCGATCATTTTGTCATTGCTGGAAAAAGTGAACGGATTTGTGTGGGGTGTTCCGGCGCTTGGTATGATCATTGGTGTTGGCATCTTATTAACCATTGCCTCCGGCGGAGCGCAGTTTCGACTGTTTCCGAAAGCGATTTGTATGTTTTTTAAACGGCTGCGCTCTGGTGAGGCGGGGCATAAGAAAAATGTTTCTTCCTATCAGGCATTGTGCACAGCCCTTGCCGCTACTGTCGGAACGGGAAATCTTGCAGGTGTTGCCGGCGCAATTGCCATCGGTGGTCCAGGTGCGATTTTTTGGATGTGGATCTGCGCATTATTGGGAATGGTCACAAAATATGCAGAAGCGACACTTGCCGTCCGTTTCCGGAAGAAAAATCCGGCAGGGGAGTGGGTCGGCGGACCAATGTATATCATTCGCGAGGGAATGAGCAAACGGTGGCATTGGCTCTGCGGAGTATACTGCTTTTTTGGCGTTGTCGCGGCATTCGGCGTTGGCAACGCGACCCAAATCAATGCAGTTATCGGCGGCGTAAATTCTGTGTTTTCATTATTCGGTTGGCAATGGAGCATGAAGTGGAATCTGATTATCGGTATCATACTCGCCGTTATTATTTCCGGTATGCTTCTTGGCGGCGCAAAACGAATCGGACGTATTGCTGAGCAACTTGTTCCGTTTGCATCATTGGTCTATATTGTAATTTGCTTTGGTGTACTGCTTGCTCGGTATAATGAAATACCTACAGCATTTCGTCTGATTATCCAAGGCGCGTTTTCTCCAAAAGCAGTTACCGGCGGGGTAATTGGCTCTGTGTTTCAAACACTAAGGATCGGCGCATCCAGGGGAGTTTTTACCAATGAAGCGGGTATGGGGACAGCCGCCATCGCCCACGCGTCCGCCGATGTTACACATCCCGTGGAACAAGGTCTAATGGGGATTATGGAAGTGTTTTTAGACACCATAGTGATATGTACACTCACCGGTCTTGTGATTATATGCAGCGGTGTTGAAATTCCCTATGGCACGGATGAAGGAATACGCCTGACGACCCGCGCTTTTTCCGGTGTTTATGGCGACTGGATCAGTGTAGTGATCACATTGTCTCTCTGCGCTTTTGCCTTTGCGACGGTACTTGGATGGGGACTGTATGGCGCACGATGCGCCCAATATCTTTTTGGCAATAATGCCTGGAAAAAATTTGCAATTCTGCAGGGGCTTACGGTTGTCATCAGTTCCGTGCTCCAAACGCAAACGGTATGGATGCTCGCAGAGACGGTTAACGGACTTATGGCAATTCCAAATTTGATTGCTCTGGCGTTTCTTTCTAAAGAGTTACGGAGACTAACCCGGGATTATTATAAGAAAAATCGCCCAACGTGATAGTTGGGCGATTTTGTTATAGTTCAGGTTGGATTTTCTGTCTTCGGTATACTTTTGGCGTTACGCCGATATTTTCGCGGAATTGCTTGATAAAGTATGCTTGAGAGCCAAAGCCGCAACGCCAGGATATTTCGGAAATATCAAATTGGGTTGTGAGTAAATAGTCTTTTGCTACCTGCAAACGGTAGTATATCAAATATTGATGAAGGGACCTTCCGGTCTCTTGCTTAATAATGCTGCTTAAGTGATTGGGATGATAATTGAAATGATCGGCAATTTCCCGGTTTGTAAGAGTGGTTGATGCATAGTTTTTGTGGATATAGGTCAGTACATCTTCGCAGATTTTCGTGTGCCCTTTGTCCGACTCCTGCAACGCGAATTCCAACAAACAGAGTTTTAAGATAGCAGAAGATGCCTCCCGATAGAATGACTTTTTAAGTAGAAAGTTATCTGTGCATTGGGTTAGCAGATGATCCAACTGCGGCATGGAACCAATAATAGGCGTTGAAAATTCCTTAGGCAGTCTATAAGGTGGGACAAGATCTTTTTGGAATGTTTGTTCCACAGCAGTGCCCAATGAAGAAGAAATGTGCCAGTTGTCGCAGGTTAAATCAAAGTCAAGGATGATCGCTTTTCCGTCTTTTTGGAAGGAAACATCAAAATAATATCGTGTCTCTGGCGGAAGATAGATCGCTGTTTTGTTTGAAATATCATATTCCTTTCCTTCAATCGTGATCGTACCCGTTACGTTATCAAAAAAGAAAACGCGGCAATCGTAGCAAATATGCACGTCATTACTTCCGTGTAAAGCGATTTTATGTACTCTTGCATATCGAATATGTGGATTTAACTCGAATATTTGCATATACATCACCAATCTGTATTTTGTTATATTTTTGCTTGTTATTTTTATACAATATAGCAAATGCTTTTGATATAGTCAATACGATGGTTAAATTTTTCCTCAAATAAAATAATTTCAGGAGGTTTCGCCCAAATGTTGACCAGCGAAATGATTAAAAGAGCAGCATTGGAAGCCGGCGCGGATAAATGCGGTATTGCACCTATGTCCCGTTGGGAAGGCGCGCCCAAGGAGATGGATCCGCGGTATCTGTTCCCCAATGCGAAAAGTTGTATCGGCTTTGTGTTCCGCATTCCCCGTGGCGTACAAAGAGGTATTGAAGAGGGTACACAGTTCTATCAGTATCCCTCTATGGCATATGGTGGCATTAATGAGATCTATGCCCCTGCAGTTTTGCACCATGTAGGCAGAGTGATCGAAGATGCCGGCTATGAGGCTGTAGTTTACCGGAATACCGGCGCCCGTGGTGTTGTTTCCGATATGGATGGCAGCCCCGGAAATACCCTGTCTCCCGAGGAGCAGATCGAAGTTAGCAAACACGCAAAGAGCAAGACCAATCACCACCGCAGTGTTCAGTTCACCCGCGAGGTTGCCGATGGTAAAGTTCCCCCGGATCTGCAGTTCCAGTTCCGTATTGCTGCAGTTGCCTGCGGTCTGGGTGAGATCGGCTGGAGCAAGATGCTCTTGACCCCTGAGTTTGGACCTTTGCAGCGTGTTGCCTTTATCTTTACGGATGCTGAACTGGAATATGACGAAATGTATTCCGGCGAACCTCTTTGCCGTAAGTGTGGTGCTTGCGTCAGAGAGTGCCCCGGCGGTTGCATCCCGCCTTTGAACTCCGATAAGAAAGTCACAGTAAACCTGGATGGCAAGATCCTGGAGTGGGGCGACATTGATATGTGGCGCTGCTACGCTTTTTATACCCACGGCGGCAGACATTACAATCCTTTTGTTCCCAAGGAAGTCTTTGATGCTAATGAAGACGGCATGCTGGATCTGTTGGAAGGCATTACAGACGACGCCAACGAAAAAGAGGTTATGAAAGTTTATACGGCTCTGGAGAAATATTTCCCCAGTTGGGTCGGTTACAACATGGCAAAATGTGGCGGCTGTATCCGCGCCTGCACCAGCATACTGGAACGCAAGGGCGGCTGTATGGAGGGACGTTTTAAAACGCCTCTGCGTACCGGCAAAGCCTGGAAAATGGATCGTTAATGGGAGGTGCCTTATATGAATGCTGAATTTATTAAACAAAAAGCAAAAGAATATGGTGCTACTATCTGCGGTATTGGCAATCCTGAGTATTTCCGCAATGATGATCCTCAGCACAATCCTTATTCCATCCTGCCCAACGCAAAGAGTATTATTGGCTTTGGCATTAAAGTTCCAAGAGGACTTTATAATGCGATGGATAATCAGCGGCAGTATTATAACTACACCAACCTGGGTGTTAAGTACATCGATGAGACTTTTGCCGAAATCTTCCTGCTGAAGATGGGCGGTATGATCGAGGATGAGGGTTACGATGCCTGCCTGCAGCGCAGTGTACCGGGCTTTAAGGTTAAGGGCGATAAGTCTATGAACCCGGAAGTTAACCGTATCTACGAACTGCAATTTGCCAGCTCCGTAGCAGAGGGGAAACCCGCTCCCGATGTCATTATTGACTATAACAAGGCGGCAGTTGTTTGTGGCTTGGGCAGTATTGGTCTTCATAACAAAGTGATTACCCCTAAGTACGGCACATTTATGCGTTTTGTTTTCATCATTACCGATATGGAACTGGAATTTGATGAGCCGTTTAAAGAGCAGTTGTGCGACAATTGCGGCGCATGTATGAAGGCTTGCCCCGGCAAGGCTATCGATGAAAAAGGACTGGATACCTGGCAGTGCAGCGTTTACTATAGAGGCGCGCATAAATCCAACCCCTTTATTACTGAGGATTTCTTGAAGGATCACCCGGAACGGGATGCAATCTTAAACGGCGAAAAACGCTTTGACAAGGAAAGCGCCCTGGCGATTTATGACAGCCTGAAGATCCTGCCCAATACACACTTTGGTTATGTTCCTTGCATTTGCGCCAAGAAATGTGAAATGGCCTGCTATAAGCATTTGAAGGAGGTGGGCAGAATATGAGAAATAAAATCATTGAATTAGCAAATCGCTACGATGTTGACATTGTAGGCTTCGCACCTGCCAGCAGATTTTCTGCCGACGATGCCGTATTTAAGGTGTTTCCCGAAACAAAGACCGTTATCGGTCTCGGCTTCCGTGTTCTGCGAGGCGCATACCGCGGTGTGGAAGAAGGCACTACATACTACCAGTACACCACTATGGGTGTGGAAAACCTGGAAGAGACGGTTATGCCTTTGGCGCTGATCAACCTTTCGAATCTGATTGAAGAGGAAGGCTTTGAGGCAATTCCCCAAAGAAGAAACCAACTGATTATGAATGAAGAGGGCAGCACCAACCCGGAAATGGACTATACGGATATTGTCCGCGGTGTTAAAGCAGAAAATCAGATCGATTTCTTGAATTGTGCAGTACAGTGTGGCTTGGGCGAAAAGAGTATGATCAACTCTCTGCTTACCCCTGAATACGGTCCTTTTGTCCGGTATTGCTTTATTTTGACCGACGCTGAGATCGAGCCCACAGCATTGCGAAAACCCAGCCTTTGCGACCAGTGCGGCGAGTGCATCAAGGCTTGTCCCGGTAAAGCCCTTGCTGAGAATGGCGAAATGGATAAGTGGCGCTGCGCAGTATACTATAATGGCGCCAACGGCAGTAAGAACCCCTTTATGCCGCCGGATGCTTATGCAGATCTGGAAAAACGCCTGGAGATCATTGCCGGCGAAGCAGATATCGATGTGGAACTGGCGAAGAAGATCATGGACAGAACTTTCTTCTATCCTGCTGCAAAGCATTTCTACAGAAACTCAATCTGTGGCAGAGCCTGCGACAGAGCCTGCTATATCCATCTGGAAGAGAAGGGCGTACTTACCAAGAAATTCCAAAAGAAGTTCCGTGAAGGTGAAGACTGGAAACTGGATATGAAACAGTTTGAGACCATGAAACGGGAAAAACCCTGGAATTTTACAGAAATGAAAAAGGATTGATTTCTAAAAACAAAGGAATTATTCCTGCTGGATTTTAACTTGAGAACAACCTCCCAATGTGCTATGATTGTCTAAACACATTGGGAGGTGTTTTTTATGGATATCAGAAAACTCGTATTTGATCTGGTGGATTGCGATTTTACCGGAACGGTCACGGAAGAATCCGGCGAGGGTTTATATGTACGCTATAATGGTCAAGAGGCGACGATTGCCGCCGATACCATTCCTGCCAAGGCAAGAGGTTATATGCTTTTGGCCAAAGCGATCAAAGAAGGGACGAATCTGGAAATTAAACAAAGCCCCAGATTTACTACCATAGGACCTATGTTGGATCTGTCCCGGGGCGGTGTGATGAAAGTTCCCTCGGTGAAGAAATATCTGGATTACATGGCTGCCTTCGGTATGAATATGCTGATGCTTTACACTGAGGATACTTACGAGGTGGAGGGGTATCCGTTCTTTGGTTACCAGCGTGGTCGATATACCTTAAAAGAATTGCAGGAGATCGACGACTATGCCTATTCTCTGGGCATCGAAGTGATTCCCTGTATTCAGACCTTGGGGCACATGGGGCAGTTTTTGCGCTATCCCACCAGCGGTATTTATGCTGATACCGGTCGTGTCCTCCTTATCGGCTCTGAAAAAACCTACGAATTGATCCGGGATTGTATCGCCACTTGCCGTAAAGCATTCCGCACCAACCGTATCCACATCGGTTGCGATGAGGCAAGAGACCTCGGCCTGGGTAAATTCCTGCGTCGAAACGGTTATCAAGATCGCTTTACGATTTTTAACCAGCATTTAGAGCGGGTTGTGGCGATTTGCCATGAATTTGATTTCCACCCAATGATGTGGAGTGATATGTATTACGACATCGCAGATAAGAACAAAACCGAAGGGTACGGCGAAAATGTACAAATCCCGCAGTATGCGATCGATGCAATGCCGGATTGCGATATGGTTTTCTGGGACTATTACCATACCTATAATGCCTTCTATAAAACAAACATCGACAAGCATAATACCTTTGGCCACAAAACGGTCTTTGCAGGCGGTATTTGGACGCAGGACGGCTTTGTTTGCAACCATACATACACATACGATACAATGAAACCCGCCATGGAGGAATGCCTCCGGGGCGGCGTAACGGATGTGATCATCACCCTTTGGGGTAACGATGGCGCAGAGACCAATTATTTCCTTGGCTTACCTATGTTTAGTTTGTTTTCTGAATATTGCTGGCTTGGTGAAGATTGCACAGAGGAAGATATTTGGGGCGTCAGTGAATTTGTTACCGGTATGACCAAAGAACTGGCAACTGCTGTCAGCGATTTCTTCTTTGGTTTTGAAGGCTCTATCCGCGCAGGTAAACATATTCTTTGGAGTGATCCGCTTATCAATACGCTGTTCCAGGGCTTTGATATGGTAAAGGGCGCACAACTGCTCACAAACAGTCTTGCCGTGTTTAAAAAGTATGCAAATCATCCGGATGTAGAATACTTTAATGCTGTATTTAAAGCCGCACTTCATAAATGTAAGATCCATACAGAACTGCGAAATCGTTATAAATCGGGGGATAAGGTTTGGCTTAAGAACTTTGCAGAAAAGGAGATCCCGTTGATCGTATCGGATTTCGAGAATCTCTACAAACTCCATTATGAATACTGGCACCGTGATTATAAGACCAACGGCTTTGAGCGCTTGATGCATCGCCACGCCGGCGCTATTGAACGAATCAAGTATACTGGTAGACTTATCAATGATTATTTGAATGGTGATGTTGCTGAGATCGAGGCATTAGAACCTGAACTGGCATTCAGCGCACCTGCCAAATGGTGCGACGGCACTGAGTTTATGTATATCGGAGATTATTGATAGAATAAAAAATCACCGAAGTAGAGGCGCACTTCCTTACGGAGTGCGCCTTTAGTTCGGTGCTTTTCTATATGAACGGTTTAGGGAATTTGCGCAAGAAAGGGGACTTTTCGATTCTTAAATATGCGGGTAGGAATATACATTATAAGAATCACGATAGGCAAAAGTATGGGGAATCCCCAAAGGTGAGAACCTAAGAGTTTTTCAAACATTTCCAATGGGTTGCCGGAATCAGGCTTCATTAAAAACATAAAATTGGTATCCCAAAGCAGATTCAAAAAGTACACAGGGATGGCCATGGCAATAAGGAGGGCTGTTCCTTTCAGCGCCGATTTTAAGTCGGTAGATGCTTGATTGGCGGTAACGAGTAGTAAGGGGTACAAAACCAACAAAATATGTATTGTGAAACTATGAATATGGAAGAAATTCCAGACTGGCATTTCTGTCCAGTTGGGGAAGAGTAGCGCCAAGGCAGCGCCGGGGATCGCAAAATAATATAGAAAACTTCTGACGATTTTTGTTTCCTTTATAATATCAAAAGCGATCAGCAAAATATTGATGCCGCAAAGGTGGAAGGGGAGATACCCCCAACTAAATTCATCCAAAATTATCAGCACCAGGTTTTTAACCATCTCCTGCAAGAAGATGTATGCGCCCAGCACAGTCAGCATAATTTTTTGTTTCTTCGTCGAAAGATTATTATAAAAGATGCAGGCGACGATCCAAATAAGCAAACCTGCCAACAGCCAAAGAATGTGCGTCAGACCAAAGGCGTTAAATCCCACGCCATCCGGTATATTATCGCTGGTTACAAAGAACATATATATCACCCAAAGGTACTATACCATATTACGACAAAAAATGCATCTATAAATTACAATTATTTTGAAACCTCGGGTTCTTGTAACATCTCAAATAAAAAACGGAACCCACAATGTGGATTCCGTTTTTTGGTCGGAGTGTCGGGATTCGAAGCCGAAGCAGGGCAAGCCCCGCTTGAGGCGAATGTCCCCACTCGCTCTGCGCCTCGCGAAAACCGCTCGGGGATGACACCAAGAGGCCTCGGGTTCTTGTAACA
>JAZQBF010000217.1:0-10818 GCA_045545615.1 Faecousia sp. | reverse complement strand
ATACACACCGGCAGGACGGCTGCCGCAAATATTCAGCGCTCCCCTGCTCCGCTCCCGGCAACCCATTGCCAAGATTACAGCCTTTGCCTGTATCTGCAGGATTCCGCTTCGGTTTTGCGCAGTTACGATCTTATCGGAACTCACATCTGTGACCATAGTTTCCGTAAAGACTTTGATGTCCCGCTTGGCAACTTCGCCGGCGTAGATCGCCGCATATTCAGGGCCGGTCAATTCTCTGCCAAACTTATGCAGGCCAAAGCCGTTGTGAACGCACTGCATCAAAATACCGCCGAGAACCGGTTCACGGTCCAAGATCACCACTTTTTTTACGCCTGCGTCGTAGGCTGCCACTGCAGCCGCCATACCGGCAGGACCGCCGCCAACAACCACAATATCATACTGAATCATCCTTCTTCACCGATCCTTCCGGTGACCATATAAGATCCGCTACCGGACTTGGTCACAGATGCCATAGGCACATTCATTTCTTTTGCCAGCAGATCCATCACATAAGGGCCGCAGAAGCCGCCCTGGCATCTACCCATACCGCCACGGGTGCGGCGTTTCACGCCATCGATATCCCTTGCGGGAGGGTTGTTGCGGATCGCAGCGAGGATCTCGCCCTCGGTAACGGTTTCACAACGGCATACGATCTTGCCGTAGGCAGGATTTTTCTGAATAAATGCGTTTTTCTCTTCCAAATTCATTTTGCGGAAGGCATGCATATCTTCCCGATTGCCGTTCCAAGTTTCTTTTGCATCCAGTTGCAAGCCCTGCTCCTGCAAAATGCCAACCAAATATCTTGCAATGGAGACACAGCAAGTAAGGCCGGGAGAATCGATGGCGCCGGCGTGGATAAGGCCTTCCACCTTATCAGATGCCCGCAGCACGAATTCTCCGTCTGTTCCGGTGGCGCGAACGCCGGTGAAAGATGTAATTACCTGGCGGAAATTCACACCAGGAACTGTCTTTGCAGCCAGACGGGAGACAGTTGCAAGGCCGTCGGGGGTGGTATCCCGGCTCTCAGGGGTTTCTACCTTCGTAGCAGTAGGTCCCAAAAGCAAGTTGCCGTCCACTGTAGGAGATACAAGGATGCCCTTACCCTCTGCAGTAGGCACCTGGAACAATGTATGTCCAACGGTACTGCCCTCAGTCTTATCCAGCAGCATATACTCGCCTGCTCTGGGGATAATACGGAAAGCGGGATCTCCTGCCATAGCGGCGATCTGATCGGAGAAACCGCCGGCGCAGTTTACCAGGTATTTACCGCAAACGGACTTACCCTCTTTAGACTTAACGGTAAAGCATTCCTTTTCCCGGGAAATATCGCTTACGGTAAATTCCCGCTCCAAAGAAACACCGTTATCCATTGCATTGCCAATAGCAGCGATGGTCAGGTCATAGGGGCAAACAATACCTGCGTTGGTAACACGCAGAACTTTTGTAATTTTGTCGGACAGCGCAGGCTCTAAGGCTCTTGCCTCGTCGCCGGAAAGGAGCGCAAGTCCGGGAATGCCGTTTTCCTGTCCTCTTGCATAAAGAAGTTCAAGATGCTTATTCTCTTCTTCGGAAAATGCGCAAACCATAGAACCGTTGCGCTTGATGGGTACATGCAGTTCCTTTGCCGCCTGAAACAGCATTTCCACGCCCTCTGCATTGAGTTTTGCTTTCAGTGTGCCCGGTTCCGGGTCGTAGCCACCGTGGACGATACCACTGTTAGCGCGGGATGCGCCGCAGGCTACATCATTTTCCTTTTCCAGCAGGCAAACAGAAAGGCGATACTTACTCAATTCTCTTGCCAGCATTCCGCCAATGACACCCGCACCGACGATCAACACATCATAGACCATTACATTGCTCCTTCCAAAATATAAAAAGAGAAACGGAAGCGGAGGCGCTTTATTCAGCGTCTCTGCCAATCCGTTTCTCTAAATCTCTACGGTAAATATTCTGTTACAGATACCAAAGTTCTTTGCAGCCGGTGGAAACCGCTGTTGCACCACAGCGCAGCGCTTCCATCACTTCCTGCTTAGTTTGGATCAAGCCGCCGGCAATCACCGGCACATGACCGCTGCTGAATCGGGAAATGGCTTTGCCGATCACACCCGGCATAATTTCCATCAGATTGGGGTTGGTATTGCGAAGCATCTCTTCGATGCTCTCCATCCCCTTGGAATCCAAGGCAAAAAAGCGCTGTACGGAAACCAGGTTTTGCTCTTTGGAAAACCGGATCAATTGCGCCTTGGTAGAGATAATGCCGTCCACGCCGGATTTTGCCAAATACTGAATGCCTGCCCGATCTTTACCAATGCCCACTGCCAAATCCACATGTACCAAAACATATTTTCCTGCATCGTGCGCCTTTTGGATTTGATCCTTCACAGACAAAATATCTGCCGACAGATAAAAAATTACCTGTGCAGGAGATGCGATCGCCGCATCGAAGGCATCGTCATTTACAGCCGCAATGATGGGATTTTCTTCCAGGCAATTGCGCAAAGCCGACACCTGCATAAAAATCCCCTCCCTTTTGAATCAGCCAATTAATTATAGTATTTTCACCGCTTTCTGTCAAGTTTTAAGCATAATTATGTTAGTTTCTTTTTATAAAGCACTTGTTTTTTTCGCACACTGGGGTTATAATAAGTCGAGATTTGTTTTAGGAGGTCCTATTATGGCTGTCAAAATTGAAAAAACTACCATCATCGGCGATGTTCTGGATATTGCACCTCAGGCTGCTCCCCTGTTCTTCGCCATTGGTATGCACTGCCTCGGCTGTCCCTCTTCCCGTGGTGAGACCGTTGAGGAAGCCTGCGCTGTCCACGGCGTGGATTGTGAGCCTTTCCTGGCGCAACTGAACCACTTCCTGGAAGTCTACGAGGCTGAGCAGGCAAAGAACGGCTAATATGTCCGGCGTTGCCATCCCGTTTGCCGGGATGGCAATCTTTTTTGGAGGATGTTATGAAAATTCCCCTTTCCAAGCGGTTGCTCGCTTGCTCTAATTTCGTCTGTCCCGGTGATCGGGTTGCGGACATTGGTTGTGATCACGGCTATTTGGGTATTTACTTATTGACAAACAATATCGCATCTTCTGTGATTGCCGCCGATATCAATCCGCAACCGCTGGATAGCGCCAGACGAAACGCAAGTAAATATGGCACAAAAGATAAAATGCACTTTTGTCTTTCCGACGGAGCAAAAGATATTCCCCGGAACTTTGATACGATGGTCTGCGCTGGCATGGGTGCGGATACGATTATATCCATTCTCAGCGCCGCTCCCTGGCTGCAAAGCAGCCACTACCGCCTGATCCTGCAATGTCAGTCCAAGATCCATACTCTGCGGAAATTCTTGTCTGAAACCGGCTGGCGGATCACAGAAGAATCTGTTTTACGGGACGGCAGGTTTTTATACACCGTTATGGAAGTCATTTGGCAGCCGGATTATCCCAAACTGACTGTCGGTGAGTGGTACTTCCCGCCGGCAATTTTAGAGAATCCGTCGAAGGAAGTCCCGGAGTATTACAAAAGCATCCTTTTTCGCCTGAACAGAGCCATTACCGGTCGCAAAGAAACCGATGACAGCGAAATGGCTATGGCATTGGCAGAACTGAAAGCCCTGGCGAAACAGCAGGAACTTACCTGGTTGGAGGAATGAATATGACAACTGTTGAAAATGTTATGACCTATATAGAGCGTCTTGCCCCTGCCAATATGAAAATGGACTGGGATAATGTGGGTCTGCTCTGTGGCTGTAAAAGCCAGAAAGTTTCCAAAATCCTCGTGGCGCTTGACCCCTTTGAAAGTGTGTGCCACGAAGCGGCAGAGGTTAACGCACAGTTGATCGTGACCCACCATCCATTGATTTTTCAAGGTCAAAAAGCGATCACCGATGAGACAAGTATCGGAAGATCGATCTTATTCTTGATCAAAAACGGCATCAGCGCCGTTAACGCCCACACAAATTTGGATTGCGCCCCCGGTGGTGTCAACGATACTTTGGCTGAAAAATTGGGACTTACTGACATTCAAGTGGTATCCCCAACCGGCATTACAAGCGATGGCAAACCCTGGGGATTGCTCCGGTATGGCAATGTGCCCAACCAAAACTTCAGCGATTTCCTTGCCACTGTAAAGGAAAACCTTGGCTGTGAAGGATTGCGATATGTTGACGGCGGCAGACCCGTCCATAAAGTGGCTGTTGGCGGTGGCTCTTGTGGTGATTCCATTATGGAAGCATTTGAAGCCGGTTGCGATACTTTTGTCACAGCAGATGTGAAATACAACCAATTTTGGGATGCGAAAGACCTTGGCATCAACCTGATTGATGCCGGTCATTTCCATACAGAAAATCCCGTTGTGGCAGTACTTGCCGAAAAATTACAGTGCGCATTTCCGGATACCCAGGTAATAATCTCGCAAGTTCACCGGGATTGCGTGAAATTCTATTGATTTTTGCGAATATATTTGCTAAAATAGATTGGAAATTTTGATTTATATACGAAGGGAAGATACTTATGTCCGGACATTCCAAATGGCATAACATTCAAAAAACCAAAGGCGCGCAGGATGCAAAACGCGCTGCTGCCTTTACAAAGATCGCAAAGGAACTGATCGTAGCAGTTAAGGAAGGCGGCGGCATCACCGATCCTGCCAACAACTCCCGTCTGGCTACTGTTATCACCAAGGCGAAGGCTGCCAATATGCCCAATGACAACATTAAGCGTTGTCTGGAGAAGGCTGCCGGTGCAGGCGGCGGCGACAGTTATGAATCCATCACCTACGAAGGCTACGGCCCCGGCGGTGTTGCCGTGATCGTGGAAACGATGACCGACAACCGCAACCGTACCGCAGGTTCTATGCGTCACCACTTTGATAAGTTCGGTGGCAATTTAGGCGCTTCCGGCTGCGTTTCCTGGTCTTTCGACAAGAAGGGTGTGCTGGTCATTGATAACGAAGACGGCGACTACGACGAAGACACTGTTATGATGGACGCTATGGATTGCGGCGCAGATGATTTTGAGGCTGAGGAAGATTGCTTCACCATCTACACCGATCACGATGATTTCAACGCAGTTGCAGATGCCATGGCTGCCAAGAACTACACCTTTGCTTCTGCCCAGATCGAAATGGTGCCCCAGAACTATCAAAAACTGGAAAGCGAAGATCACATCAAGTTGATGGAAAAACTCATCGACATTATGGAAGAAGACGACGATGTGCAGAACATCTGGCACAACTGGGATCAGGACTAATTGAATAATAACAGCGGTCGGCTCAAAAGAGCCGACCGCTGTTTTTTAGTTTTTATAGTCCAGCAAAACAGTTCCATCGTCTTGGTAACAAACAGTTTGCTTGCTCATATCGAGTTTATCAACATAAGCAAAATAGTCTTCTTTGCAACCGAATTCTGTTTTCGTCTCAGCAACAACTTGCTTTGCTCTTATCGCATCATTCTCCAGCAACAGACGCAACATCGCATACTGTAACTTTGCAGAATCAACGCAGGTACTTTCCGGATCTGCTATGACATAATCCGAGCCGTGAGAAGTGCCGGAAGCGCCGCCAATGGTCGGATGCACACCGGGCATAACAGCGCAAATATCACCCATATCCGAGCACCCCGTCCCCCAGGAACCAGGCTTATAATCATATTGTAATCCGGCACTTTCCGCCGCATCGGCTATGACCTGAAGATAAACATCGCTGTAATTTCTCGGCCAATAACCGGGAAAATCATTGATTACCGCTTTTGCGCCAAAGGCTGCAGCACAACCGGCAACAGCGCGGTTGACCTTACGGTTTGCATCAACAATGGCGTCCATAGTCGCGCCGCGGATATAACTTTCCATACAGATCTTATCGGGAATCGCGTTCACCGATGCGCCGCCAAAAGTGATAATGGGATGCACACGAATATGGTCAGAATCCTTGAACGTCTCCCGCAGAGCGTTGATCGCTGTCATAGCGGTGTTGGCGGCATACAGCGCATTTATACCCAAATGGGGCGAGCCGCCTGCGTGGGCAGAAACGCCTTGAAACTCAATAGTCTTAGCAATCATACCATTTGAGCCGCTCAACGTGCCTGCAATATGAGGATCGCCACTTTTTGTATGCACCATAAATGCCAAATCCACGCCATCAAGCAAGCCTCGATAAAGGAATTCGGGCTTACCGCCTAAGTACTTGATGATGCCCTTGCTGCGCAGTTCAAGACGGAAGTCAAATTCGATCAGTTCTTCTGCAGGCACTGCCACCAGCAAGATCTTCCCGCTCAGGTCATCCAGTGCGCCGGGTTCTTTCAGGGCAGCCGCCAAACCAAGCAACGCAGATGCCTGCGCACAGTGTCCACAAGCGTGGACTGCGCCGGTTTCCGGGTCGGCATCCGGATGTTCCGGGATCACCAAACCATCTAACTCGCCGAACACCGCAACCGTTGGACCGGGACGGCCGGTATCAAGTAATGCAGTAAATCCGGGAATGTTACCTGCCTGGGTAAGCCGGTAGCCAAGTTTTTCAAATTTCTCGGTTAAATAAGCATTCGTTTTCCATTCCTTATAACCGGTCTCCGGGTTTTTCCAAATATAATCGAGAGCATCCAACATCAACTGTCGATGCTTTTCTACTTTCGCAAACATACCAACTTTCCCTTCTCTACTTAGTCAGTGACTTCGATTGCGGTTTTTCCCTTCAGTTGCCCATTGGTTATACGAATATACTTTGTGCCGCTCAAATCATCTATGCAGGTATCCTGCTTTACGCCGTTGAGCGTATATTCTCTGATGCCTACGCCCCTATTTTCATAAGAGACGGTAATCGGGCAGCCTTTAACAACAATCTCAATTTTCGCTTTATTGCAGGGCATCTTCATGGGCATTGCAACCACAAGGCCATCAAGGTCCGGCATAATGCCAAAGCCGTGTTTTACAAGTCCCTTGATCAGTACTGCACCGGAGCCGGTAAACCAGTCGCCGGCAGACTCGCCGTCGAGAGCGAGTTCCGGATTGTAAAGATAGGAGTTTGGCATCGCAAAGGTTGTTAAAGACGGCTTTTCGTGGGTAATAACCATTGACTTATGTAACTGTTCCCAGGCAAATTCCGATTCACCCATTGCAAACAACGCACAAATGGAGAATAGGCTTGCGTGGACATAGGCGCAGCAGTTTTCTGCCGTACCGGGAGTGGTATTGGCAATTCTGCCAACGCCGGCAGAAGCCTTACTGAATGCAGGTTTCAAGGTCAGCAGACCGTATTGAGAATCCAGGGATTTTAATGTCTGCAAAGCAGTTTCCTTTAGTGAAGCATCAGCCTTCATCATACCGGAAAGGGCATAAAATGCATTAGATGCGAAACTGACCCGATCTTCCCCATCGGTATCGCAGAAACTGCCCACAAAGTAGGAAAGTTTATCACCCCAGCCGTGAACGATACGCTTTTCGCCCTTATCGTTGGTCTGCACTGCGTACTGAAAGAAGCCTTCTTTGATGGTCTGGCGAAGTTTTTGATAATGGGCAATGTAGTCTTCATATCCACCCAAGTGGGACAAGATAGCGTTCATTCGCTCTAAATTCCGGTAGAACTGCAGTGTACCCATCACGGTAACGCCGGAGCCATAAAGTTTATCGGGATCTGAGGATCTGCCCATACCATCCAAAGCATCGTTCCAGTCGCCAAACAGAACACGCAGGCAGTTGGTATTGTATTCTGTATCCAAGTTGGATTCCAAATAATTCACAATGCGGAACATATGCTCCAACAAAGAGTTTCGCTCATCGCAAATCTCATCACATCTGCAAAGGTGCAGATCCGGTCTGTCCGGAATGATGCAGTAGCCGCACTCCTCATCCAAAATGGAATAATCGCCGGTATGGCAGATATAACTGTACACCGTATCGATCAGCCAGAATCCCTGATCAATAAACTGACGAATATCCATATTGGGCATAATCTTGTCAGAAGGCGGTATTGTGATCTGACGGGGCGCTCTGCCGCAGGGATCGATATAATTGAAAACCATAACGATTCTTTCCCGAACTGCATTGGGTGCCCACAGAAGCGCCCCTTCCAGTTGCTGGAACACATCACGGATACCCAAACGAGGACCGGCGTAACTCTTACCAAAGGAGCAAACTTCCACTTGGCGCTGTACATTTTTCAAAAACCGGTTTAACACCTGTGGATCCAAGTCGCCATAGCGCCAATCGTCAAATGTCATTGACAGCGGTTTCAACGCCTCTACAAGTCTCTTTTCTTTCAAGACGACCTGCTCATCCAGATCAGAAAATCTCTGCTTTTCTTCTGCCTGAGCAACCGCAGTATCATAGTCATAGCCCAGTGTAAATGTGCTGGTAAGGCTGGCAGTTTCTTTTGCGTCAAGGGTATAAGTCGTCAAATTTGCCGCCACCGGTAAAGATGCGTAAGCGCTCATACGATCGCAGTTTTCAAAATAACCACGCTTTAATGCCAGCGCGTTGGAGAACGTTCTTCCGTGGCTGCCGGTGAAGTCATAAGACGATGCAGTGGTATAGTTTTTCTGTGCGTTTTCGGAAGTTTCCACATTCACGGACAAACAGTTGGTTATCATATGGTTGGTACGCATCACAAAGTTGCCGTTGGGAAGTACTCTGACCGTTCTTGCCTTCCGTGTCCAGAAGTTTTCTGTTTCCTCATAACGAAGCAGTGCTTCGTAATAAGAGGCAAGATAAATATCCATAGGTTTATCTGACAGATTGATCGCCTGCATGGTAAAGTGGGTCTTTTTATCGTCACCAACAAACACCCGGGTGACAAATGCCCAATCGTCGGTATATGCCAAATAGTATGCCGCCGCAGGAGCGAAAACCGTGTAACGGTTCACTGTGAAAGGCTCAAATGCCTGGGCGTTTGCCTCTGTTGCGGAAATAGGAAAATAATTGCCATCTGCCTGCTGAATGCCCATAATGAAACCCATACAAGGCACTTCGTCCGTGTAAGAGGGGCGGAAAACTGTCAGATCGCTTTCGTTGGCAGTAATGTGCCCATTATCCGATGCCCACAGTACCAAGCCATCGCATTCATAGGGATAGCGGGATCTGCCATAACGCCGCTTACCGCACAGAATGTAGTCATTATCCAGATAACAAGTATTATCGGGCAGTTTGCGCACAGAATTAGGATCTGCCTCTACTTTTTTGATTTTCTCAATCAAGTCCAATATGAACGCTTGCATAACAATTCCCCTTTTCTGTTCATAATCCACCAATATTGCTGATCGCGTTTCTTCTTGGAAAATTTATGCCCAGCATGCGTTGCCGCATCAAATTTAATATATTTTAATTACATATTATTTTCTCTTATATTAACATTTCAGTTCCATCACCGCAACCTTTTCTTTTGTATTATCAAGGATTTTTTAAAAAATTGCACCCGGCATACACCGGGTGCAAAATGTCCTTAATGAATGCTGAAATGTTTCTTGGGATCGTTTTGCTTTCTTGCGCTGGTCTTTCCCTCGGGTTTGATTTCTCCTGCTTTCAGCAAGGAACGCTTGGTCAGGGCAGGGCCTACCAATTCATATACCAGGACACTAAACAAAACTACGTTCCGGACGATCGCGCCATCACTGAGGACGGTAGCGGTCAGTGCCATACCCAGTGCAACACCTGCCTGAGGCAGTAGTGTAATACCCAAATTGTCCGTAATCGCTTTGGAGCATTTATTGACTTTACAACTTGTATAAGCGCCAAAATACTTACCGGCAGAACGGGAGATAATATAGATCACACCCACCAGAAGGGTTATAGGGTTTGCCAGAATCGCCAGATCCAGTTCCGCGCCGGAGATAACGAAGAACAAAATATTCAAAGGAACTGTCCAGCCGTCTACACGGGACATCAGTTCGTCGGAGAAATCACAAACATTGCAGAAAACAGTACCTGCCATCATACATACCAGAAGCAAGGAGAAACCGCAATGGATGCCGGCTACTTCAAATTTCAGCATAGAGATACCGACAGTCAGCAACACAAAGGCAACGGAGATCGCCATACGTTTACTGCGGGAGTGAAAAAACCGCTCCACTCTGTCCAGAAGCAAACCCATCACTGCGCCAACGCCCAAAGAGAGAATGATCTCCACGATAGGCTCTACAACAACGCCGATCACATTCACCGCGCCGTTTTCCAATGCTGTGGCAATTCCGAAAGATGCAGAGAACAGCACAAGACCAACCGCATCATCGATCGCAACCACCAACATCAGCAAGCGAGTTAATGGACCATCAGCCTTATACTGCTTTACGACCATCAAGGTTGCCGCAGGGGCTGTTGCGGAGGCAATGGCACCCAGCACAATTGCCGCAGGCAAAGAAATAAACTGCGGGAAGGCAAAATGCAGGCAAATCAGCACAATGTCCACCAAAATCGTGGTGATCACTGCCTGCGCAATACCGATGGAGATCGCCTTTTTACCCATGTGTTTTAGTTGTGTTAGGCGGAACTCGTTACCAATTGCGAAGGCAATGAAGCCCAGTGCCGTTTGCGTGATAATACGCATTCCCTCGACCTGATGCAAAGAGTTAAAGCCCAAACCGGGAACTTTCAATGCGCCAATGCAGAAAGGTCCAATGAGCAAACCTGCAACAAGATAAGCGGTCACTGCCGGTAAATGCATCAATTTTGTCAGACGGGACATCAGCAAGCCTGCCAGGATCGCCACCGCCAAACCGATCAAATAAACTTCCATATTTACTACCCTTCTTTAACTCAGGTTTTTTCTATTTCCGAATGGTATCATACCACTATATGGCAAAGACTTCAAGTGCAATTTAGTACAAATATTT
>JAZQBF010000216.1:0-8158 GCA_045545615.1 Faecousia sp. | reverse complement strand
GTTTGTAGCGGGCAATACACAAGCAACGAACTCTGCCAATTGGAGCATACGGTGGGAGATTTTCAAAGACGGCAGTTTACTCCACAAATTTAACAGAGAAAATCCCATTTCCTTTGGAACACCGGATGCATATTTTGCGCTTCCCGGCGTGTCCACATTCCGGGGTAATAACTATCGGGACAGCGCTACCTATGGCACGGCGAATGTAACGGAAAAGAAACTGGAAACGATTTGGTATAAGAGCACCGGAACATTGGAAGGCGCATCCTGGAGCGGTAATGGCTGGACGGGACAGCCGTTGATCGTAAAATGGGACGATGCTACAAAGCAGATTATGAACCTTTACCCCGAAAAGAAGGCTCAGGCAGATCTTGTAGAGGTTATTTATGCGTCTTTGGATGGTATGGTCTATTTTCTTGACCTGAATGACGGCTCGCAAACCCGGGATCCTCTGAATATCGGTATGTGTTTCAAAGGCGCCGGTACACTGGATCCCAGAGGGTATCCGCTTTTGTATGTAGGCTCCGGCGATTGCAATGCGTCCGGTGACCGTCCGAGAATGTATATCATCAGTCTGATCGACGGTACGATCCTTTATGAGGGCGGTTATGATGAACAACTGGCATTGCGCAAAGACAATAACGCCTGGTGCGCTTTTGACTCAACGCCGTTGATCCACGGCGCAACAGACACATTGATTTGGCCCGGTGAAAGCGGCATTCTTTACACAATGGAACTGAATACTGCTTACGATAAGAATGCAGGCACGATTTCTGTGAATCCTTCAAATCAAGTATTGACCAGATACCATACCGGGCGCAGCAGCGAGGAAAACTATTGGTACGGTTACGAAGCCGGCGCTAATATTGTGGAAAATTATCTTTACATTTCGGAAAACGGCGGAATGTTTTTCTGCATTGATTTGAACACAATGGAACTGGTTTGGGCGCAGGACACAAAGGATGATTCCAATTCAACGCCCGTATTTGCCCGCACCGCAAGCGACCAGGGCGTGCTCTACACAGCACCGTCGCTCCATTGGACGCAAAACGGCGATGCCTCCGGAACGATCTCCATTTACAAACTGGATGCCATTACCGGTGAAATAATTTGGGAAAAGCCTTATAATGTCCATACGGTCAACGGTGTCTCCGGCGGTGTCCAATCCTCACCGTTGCTGGGTAAACCCGGTACGGCGATGGACAACTTGATCATTTATGCCATTGCCCGTACAAATACGGTGGATTCCGGAACTTTGGTTGCTCTGGATACGGATACCGGTGAGGAAGTATGGCATTTGGATATGGACTATTATGCATGGAGTTCGCCGGTGGCGGTCTACAGCGAAGATGGTAGCGCTTATGTGGTCCTTTGCGATTCCAACGGCAATGCGACCTTTATCGATGGCGCAACTGGTTCTGTACTGGATACAGAATATCTTGGTGGTTTGGTAGAAGCCTCTCCTGCAGTTTACAATGATATGCTTGTTGTGGGTACAAGAACAAAACAAATTTGCGGCGTGAAGATTCGTTAAGGGGGATACAATGAGAAAATCAATATGGATACTTTTAACGGTCTTTTTGCTTTTACTCGCCACATCCTGCAAAAAGCAAAGTGGCGATGTAACCGATACGACCACCACTGCCGGAACGATGCCTCAGAATACAGAACCGGCAGCCACATATACGACCTTTCCGGTAGATCGGGCACTAACTGCGAGTCAGTATTTTGTCTATGACTGTGAACAGGGGGTATTTCTAACCATTTCCGGGCCGGAAGATGAGAAAGTGTATCCTGCCTCTATTACAAAACTGTTCACCGCATACGTAGCCGACCTTTATCTGCAGCCGGATAAGGAAATAACGGTAGATTCGGCGCTGGACTATGTCTATCCCGGCTCATCCCTGGCAGGATTGAAACGGGGTGATGTGGTTACCACAAGACAGTTGATTGAAGGTATGATGCTGCCAAGCGGAAACGATGCAGCCTATGCTTTGGCGATCGAGGCGCTGGGTTCGGCAGACGAGTTTGTAGATCAAATGAACCGGCAGGCATCGGCACTGGGTATGACGGGTAGCCATTTTGCAAATCCCGATGGGATCCATCAGGATGACCATTATATGACATTCCGCGATTTGGCGCTGCTGGGTATGTTGTCGCTGGAAGATCCGGTGCTGACGGAATTTACCGCCGTTGCCAACGATTCGGTAACGATTTCCGGTGAAGTGCATCAGTGGAAAAATACCAACCAACTTGTCCACGAAGACAGTCTTTATTACTGCCCCTATGCCATCGGATTAAAGACCGGGCAGACACCCTCTGCCGGCAGTTGCCTTTTGTCAGCCTTTGAATACCGGGGTACTACTTATATCATCGGCGTATTCGGCTGCCCGGAGACGGAGGATCGTTTTGCAGATACACTGCAACTGTTTCATAACACAGTCGCGCAATAGTGAAAAAGCACTGCCATTGTCTTTTTTACGACAATGACAGTGCTTTTTCGTTACATAAATAGGTAAAAAGCCAATGTAAGCATAGCAGTATTCTGTTCATCAGAATTATCTCCTGCCATCAATAAAAGCAGCAGTATGATCAGCAGATCGCCGGTGTCAAGATCCCTTGGCAGTAACTGTTTTAAAAATCCGGTAATGCTTTTTTCCTGCTTGCTGGGAGGAAGTTTTCTGTGTCGCGATTCTTTAAATTCTGTAATTTCCGGGGGGATATATTCCGGGATTGGATGATTTTCCGGGGGACTGGCTGGCGGTGCAGGACGAGGCGACGGTCTCTTGACTACAGATTGGTCCGGAACTCTGTTTCTGCGATAAGAGCCGTCGGGCTGGGGCACATATCGATTATACATATATCACCTGCCTGACTTGAAAAGAAGACCGGAGTTTCCCAGGAAAGAAGATGCCATAGTCGCCATCCGCGCGGAGCGCATTGCTTTTTCCAATTTGGCTATCCGATCTTTGTTCAAATATGGACTCAGCGCCCGCAGCAGGGTTTGCTGATTGCGGTCGATGCGGTTGTTTCCGGCAAAACTTGCCAGTTTTTGGATGGCTTCCGGGTTGAGATTCATAAACGGCTCACTTTTGACTTGTTCCTGCTCTTTTGCTTCGCTCCTGGGTTCGTCTTTTTCCTGAGATGCATTTAAACTCTGAGCCATAGTCATTATTTTTTGCATCATTTCCGGATTGTTTAAAATGGCGCCCATTTTTGATTCCATATCTTCCACGCACTAACCTCCGATGTCTTTTAAAAATGCTTTCACTTCATCGGTTTCCAGCAGGGAAGAAAGACCGGACTTTGCCTGTTGAAAATCGCCCGATTGTGCATTTTGTGCTATTTTTTTCAAAGATTCCGGGTCTTTTGACTGCAGTAGTTTTATCAGTTTTTGCCCGGAGGGACTGTTTATAAGATCCATCAGATCCTGCTTAGATATAGAACCGGGAAGATTTTTCATAATATTGCCTCCAGTTAAATCATATGCTATAATCACTGTGGCAGTCGCGAAATTGCACAGCCGTTTCAATACTACTATATGCGCAGAAGGAGTTATATGTGTCCGATGAAGATACTTGTGTTTTCGGATTCTCATTCCTATAAAGGCTTTATGGAAGATTGTATTGCGGCAATCAAGCCGGAATCCGTTATCCATCTGGGGGATCATTTCGACGATACGCAAGAACTGATCAGCCGGTATTCCCATATCCGTTTTCACCAGGTCTGCGGCAATTGCGACCGATACCGTGCGCCCTTAAATACGCCTACAGTTCTTTGTTATACCATCGGCGGCGTTAAGTTTTATATGACCCACGGACATTTGCATAATGTAAAATTCCAAACAGACAGACTAATATACGCAGCCAAAGAAATGGAGGCAGATGCAGTACTGTTTGGACATACCCATAAGGCGGTTTGTGTCCGTGAGTGGGATATGTGGGTTATTAACCCCGGCGCTTGTAACTACAGAAATGGCACAGCATGTTATATGGAAATTGCAGAGGGAAAAATATCCGCCTGCCGGATAATCGGTCAGGCGGATTTGGAAGAATTTTTATAATGCCAAAAGAAACAGCATAATGGCGGCAATTCCCAAACTGATGGCGCTCATCAGTAGGAAATCCACAATTTTATGGATGGTTTGGCGGTGTGTTGCGGCGTTAGGAAAGGGAATCGCATTTCGGTTCATTTTTGCGGCTTGACATACAATTGTTTTCATTTTTATATCCTCCTGATTTGTTTTTTCTACAATCAGGATACAATAATATTAGTCCGTTTGTACGGACTAATAAACAAATGTTCGATTCTTTTTTGACACCTTGCAAAATGTGCCGGAATATGGTATGATAACAAAAATCCTTAAGAGGTGACTTATGGGAAAAGCAGATAATAAGAAAAATATCCAGGGGTCTGCCACCCATGGCTTGAAAAAAGCCGGACATATTTTTGTGCAGATCTGTAAGTGGATCTATAAACTTCGCGGTATCATTCTGTCTGTTCCGGTTGCTGTTGCTGCGATTTACCTGGCTGTAAGGAGCGGGAAAGTGCTGCCTGCTTCAGTGGGCATCAATCTCCAGGCAAGCGGAGAATTTGCGTCTATGATCGACCGGGGTGTTGCTGTGTGGGTTCCTTTGGGCATCACTGCAGGCTGCATTGTGTTTACTTGCTGTTCCCGCAGGATGACATATCCTTGGCTTATCAGCATTTTTACCCTTGTGATCCCCATTTTGCTGCAAATTACAAACGCATTTATTGCTTAAATTAAAAGAAAGACCACTCATAAAAGATGAGTGGTCTTTAGTTTTCTAAAATGTTCAGTAATTGTTCAACGCTGTCAGCGATCACACTTACGCCTGCGTCGATCATTTCCCGGACGTTGCCGTAGCCCCAGGATACGCCAATACAGGGAATTCCGTGGGCTGCAGCGCCGATCACATCATAAGCCGTATCGCCCACCATAACAGCGGGACAGTCGGTGTGGTACAACTGCAAAAGATACTGGATCACTTCTTCTTTGGTATCTCTGCTTCTGTCCATAGTTGCGCCGCAGATCTGCTCAAAATATTTTGCAATGTCAAAATGCTCCAATACTTCTTTAGCGGTCTTTTCCGGCTTTGAGGTGGCTACCAAAAGATGATGCCCTGCATCTTTTAATTTTTGCAACATTTCGGGTATTCCGGGATAAGGTTTATTTTCAAATTTGCCGATGGTGTTGTAGCGGCTGCGGAACAATTCTACAGATGCGTCTGCTTCTTCTGCGGGCACACCGAATTCCACAAACTTGTCGTGTAGGGGCGGACCGATAAATACACGCATACCCTCTGCGTCCGGCAGGGGGATTTTGTAGTGATTCAAAACGATGCGCACGCTGTTTAAGATGCCCTCGGCAGAATCTGTCAATGTGCCGTCCAGATCAAAAAGAATCGTTTTTTTCGACATCTGCAGACCTCCTTGCTTCTTTTGACTGATTATACCACACAAAGCCACAACAATCAACGACAATCTTCTTGACAATTATAACGAACCATACTATAATACCGCGGCAAACACACGGAAAGGAGAGGTTGAAATGAAGATCCAACTATCTGATCATTTTTCATACAGAAGATTGCTGCAATTTGCGTTGCCATCTATCATTATGATGATCTTCACCTCGATCTACAGTGTTGTTGACGGCATATTTGTGTCCAATTTTGCGGGCAAGACCCCTTTTGCGGCAATCAATTTGATTATGCCATATATTATGATCTTCGGATCTTTCGGCTTTATGGTGGGCACCGGCGGTACAGCCTTGATCTCAAAGACTTTGGGGATGGGCGATGGTCGAAAAGCAAATGAGATATTCTCAATGCTCACATATCTGAGCATCATTGGCGGCGTGATTTTAACGGTGCTGTCCATTGTGTTTTTGCGTCCGGTTGCGATTTTGATGGGTGCAGAAGGAGAAATGCTGGACAACTGCATTTTGTATGGTCGCATCGTATTGCTCTCTTCACCGGCATATATCCTGCAATTTGCTTTCCAAAGTTTCTGCGTTGCCGCAGAAAAAGGAAAACTGTCTTTGATCATGACCGTGGTTTCCGGCTTGTGCAACATTGTGTTTGACGCCTTGTTTGTGGCAGTATTTGAGTGGGGACTCGCCGGTGCGGCAGTCGCAACTACAATTGCCCAGATCATTGGCGCAGTTGTTCCGCTTGCCTACTTTTTTAGACCAAATGATAGCCTGCTTCGCCTGGGGAAATTCCATATTGATGGGAAAGCCTTGCTGAAAACCATCACCAACGGTTCTTCGGAGTTGATGAGTAACCTCTCTATGAACCTGGTAGCAATGCTTTACAATATTCAGTTGATCAAATATGCAGGGCAAAACGGTGTCGCGGCGTACGGCGTCATTATGTATGTCAATCTGTTTTTCCTTTCTATCTTTATCGGTTTCTCCATTGGTTCAGCGCCGTTGATCGGCTACAACCACGGCGCTGCGAACCACCCGGAACTGCAAAATATCTTTAGGAAAAGTATGGTGATTTTGGCTGTTTCGTCGGTTGCCATGACCCTTAGCGCTGTTTTTCTGGCAAGACCCCTTGCAAAAATATTTGTCGGATACGATGCCTTCTTAACGGATATGACAGTCCGCGGATTTATAATTTATGCGTTTTCATTCCTGCTCAGCGGTTTTAATATCTTTGGCAGTTCTATGTTTACTGCGCTGAATAACGGACTGATTTCTGCGGTTATCTCGTTTGTCCGCACCTTGGTGTGTCAGATCGCGGCAGTGCTGATCTTGCCGCTGATTTTTAAACTGGACGGAATATGGCTGTCTATCGTTGCGGCAGAACTGGCGGCGCTCCTTCTGACCGTTTTCTGCTTTGTAAAATACCGTAAGCGCTATCATTATGCGTAAAAAACCGCCCATTGGGCGGTTTTTTATATGTTGCAAAAATACTATGTCGCTTTCACCTGTAAATGCTTTCCCTTTACCACAACGCGATTGCAGCAAATGTTTCTTAAATAGTGATTTTTGCTGGTGTCGCGGCGATGATAAATGCAGTATAGCCGGTTTTTATAGAGAGTAAGATTTCCATGACCGGTGGCGACAATGCCCTTTTTTCGCTTGATCAGGATATTGTCTGCACCGTCTTCCAGTGGCTGGATATAAGGACCTGTTACCCGATCTGCCCAGGCATAGCGGATGTTATAGCGATAATCCCGGAAATCGTACACACTGAAAGTCAGCAAATACTTGCCGTTATACTTCATCAGGTCAGCGCCTTCGCAAAAGATCCAAGGCTGGTATACATCGGCGTTTTCTGTGCGTTGGTCATAAAAGGCATTGGATAGATTCTGCATTTCGCCAACCAAATGTACATCGTCCGGAGAAAGAGAAATTTCACTGATAAAACATTTGCTGTTGCCAAAAAGAAGATAAGTCTTTCCATCATCGTCTTGAAACAACGATGGGTCGATAGTCTGTATGCCGCAGGTGTTGCGGGGAAGAAGCGGTAGCCCCAATACATCCCGATAGGCGCCCATTGGTGTGTCACAGACAGCAATACCGATTTGCCCTTCTGCGCAGAATGCGAAATACCAATGATCGTTGTGTTTGATTATAGAGGGCGCCCACATATTTGTCTTTGCCCATGAAATATCCGATGCCGTTAAAACGGATTTCGGCTTTGACCAATGCTGCAAATCACGAGAGTGATGAATTTCGAAAATATCGGCATTCTCTGTTGTTGCGACTAAATAATAATCGCTGCCATCCCGATACACAAAGGGGTCTGCATAATTGCCGGGAATAATGGGATTTTTCACATTCGGATACCTCCAAAGTGTCATTATAAGGGTGATTATAGCAATAGTAATTTGATTTGTAAAGCAAGAAAACCGTGGGTTTTAGACCATTCGACTTCTTGTATAGGTAAATAAAGAAAAATGCCCTGAGGCGGCGTGTACCGACAGATTTGCCTACGGCAAATGTGGAGGTGAGGGGAATCGTTTGCATTTTCGCCGATAGCGAAAATTAATGTGCCGCGCCGTCAAGCCGTCGCGACCAACAGTCCACCGGACTGTTGCGATTTGGATCATTCGATTCCCCATTTCTTACCGCTACCAATAATAAACGCCGCCCAAAGGCGGCGTTTATTATTGGTGGAGG
>JAZQBF010000215.1:0-5674 GCA_045545615.1 Faecousia sp. | reverse complement strand
ATACAAAATTATGGAGGTAGATACTATGAACTACAACAAAAAGTCCATCGAAGACATTGACGTAGCCGGCAAGCGGGTTCTGTGCCGTTGCGACTTCAATGTCCCCACCAAAGAGGGCAAGATCACTTCCGACAAGCGGATCGTGGCTGCTATGCCCACCATCGAGTATCTGGTAAACAAGGGTGCCAAGGTCATTCTCTGCTCCCACATGGGCAAACCCAAGGGCGAGTGGAAGCCGGAACTGAGTCTGAAGATCGTGGCTGACCGTCTTTCCCAGTTGCTGGGCAAGGAAGTAGTTATGGCTTCCGATGTTGCCGGTGAAGATTCCAAGGCAAAGGCCGCTGCTTTGAAAAACGGCGATGTGATGCTGCTGGAAAACACCCGTTACATCAAGGGTGAGACCAAGAACGATCCCGAACTTTCCAAGGCTCTGGCTGACCTGGCTGATATTTTTGTAAACGATGCTTTCGGTACTGCCCACCGCGCCCACTCCTCTACTGCCGGTGTTGCTGACTACCTGCCTGCTGTTTCCGGTTATCTGGTACAGAAAGAAGTCTCCATTATGGGCAAAGCTCTGGCAAATCCCGAGCGTCCCTTCGTCGCAATTTTGGGCGGCGCTAAGGTTTCTGACAAACTGAATGTTATCAACAACCTGCTGGAGAAGGTAGACACCCTGATCATTGGCGGCGGTATGGCTTACACCTTCCTGGCTGCCCAGGTCTACACCGTTGGCAAGTCCCTGGTTGACAATGAGAAACTGGACTACTGCAAGGAAATGATGGCTAAGGCTGAGGCAAAGGGCGTTAAGATGCTGTTGCCTGTTGACACCGCTGTGGCAGATTCCTTCCCCAACCCCATCGATGCTGAGATCGCTGTTGACTATGTTGACTGTACCGCCATTCCCGCTGACAAGATGGGTCTGGACATCGGCCCCAAGGCTTGCGCAGAATTCGCTGCCGCTGCCAAGGCTGCTAAGACTGTTGTTTGGAACGGTCCCATGGGCGTGTTCGAGAATCCCACCCTGGCAAAGGGTACTATCGCTGTTGCCCAGGCTTTGGCTGACAGCGACGCTGTGACCATCGTTGGTGGCGGCGACAGCGCTGCTGCTTGCGAGCAGTTGGGCTTTGCTTCCCAAATCACCCACATCTCCACCGGTGGTGGCGCTTCCCTGGAGTTCCTGGAAGGCTTAGAATTACCCGGCATCGCTTGTCTGGAAGACAAGAAATTCCCTTTTTAATGACCTTTTTAGGGGCGGTCATTGACCGCCCCTTATCCCCCCGCTTTGGAAAAGAAAAAATTTCAATACATATTAAATTTGTAATACCACATCGTTTTCGATGCGTAAATAGATAGGAGAAATCACCATGAACAGAAAGTACCGTAAGACCGTCATTGCCGGCAACTGGAAAATGAACAAGACCCCCAGCGAAACCAAGGAGTTTATGACCCAGTTCAAAAACATCCTGCCCAAGGGCCGCTGGTGTGATATCGCACTGTGTGTTCCCGCTGTGTGCATCAGCACTGCTGTCCGCGCTATGCGTGAGACCCGCGTTGGTATTGGCGCAGAGAACTGCAACGCCAACCCCTCCGGCGCATACACCGGCGAGATCGCTACCAATATGCTTACCGATGCTGGCTGCAAATATGTTATTATCGGCCACTCCGAGCGCCGCGCTATGGGCGAGACCGATGCCGATGTCAATGCTAAGGTTCTGGCTGCCCTGGACGCCGGTCTGATCCCCATTATGTGCTGCGGCGAAAGTCTGGAGCAGAGAGAGGCTGACATCACTGCTGAGTGGATCGCTATGCAGATCAAATTGGGTCTGAAGGGTGTTCCCGAAGACAAGATCCGCAAAGTTGTCATCGCTTACGAGCCCATCTGGGCTATCGGCACCGGCCGTACCGCTTCTCCCGAGCAGGCACAGGAAGTTTGCGAGCACATCCGCAGCGTTGTCCGTAAACTGTACTCCTCCAAGAACGCCCGCGCCATCTCCATTCTGTACGGTGGCTCTATGAACGAGAAAAACGCTTTCGAACTGCTGGCTCAGCCCGACATTGACGGCGGTCTCATCGGCGGCGCTTCCCTGGTTCCCGAGAAGTTTGTACAGATCATCGAGGCTGCTAACCAGCCCACTGCTTAATTAAATATTTTGAGGCAGCCGCTTTTGGCTGCCTCATTTTTTCAACTGTTGCTTTTTCCCGATAAATAAAGTAAAATGAAAAAAATTGCGAAAGGAGGATCTGCCATGAAAACCAATATTTTGGGCGCGGATAATGAAAAAGCCGTTTTTGCTGCAGCAAAGTATTTGATAGCCGGTGAACTGGTGGCGCTGCCCACAGAGACCGTTTACGGTTTGGGCGCAGACGGCTTGAACCCGGATGCTGTTGCGAAAATATTTCAGGTTAAAGGCCGTCCCCAGGACAATCCCCTGATCCTCCATATTGCAGATCCTGGGCAAATGGAGCAGTTCTGCCGGGATATTCCGGACAGCGCCTACCGTCTTGCAGAAGCCTTTTGGCCCGGTCCTTTGACAATGGTTTTACCGGCAAAGGATATTGTTCCCAAATGCACAACTGCCGGTCTGCCCACCGTAGCGGTCCGGTGTCCCGATTGTGCGGTCACCCGGGAAATCATCCGTTTTGCAAAAGTTCCCGTGGCAGCCCCTTCTGCCAACATTTCCGGCAAGCCCTCTACCACCACTGCGCAGCATGTTTATAATGACCATAATGGCAAGATCCCGCTGATCATTGACGGTGGTCCCTGCCGGGTGGGCGTGGAATCCACCATCGTGGATCTGACGGAAGACCGTCCCCGGCTTCTTCGCCCCGGTGGCATCACCCCGGAACAACTGATTTTGGTTTTAGGTGACTTGGTCATTGATAAAGCAGTCACCGCTAAGATCGATGCGGATGCTGTTGTAAAAGCCCCGGGTATGAAATACCGCCACTATGCCCCGGAGGCAGATGTGATCATTGTTGCCGGCAGTCGGGAAAAGGCCGCTGCCTACATCCATCGACACTTTGCTCCCGGTGACCGGGTGCTCTGTTTTGAAGAAGAACTGCCACTGTATCAAAATTGCGATCCCCTTTCCTACGGAAAAGAATCGGATGTTGCCACCTTAAGCGCCGGTCTTTTTGATGCATTGCGGCAGTTAGATTGCCCCGGTGTGCGGACGGTTTTTGCCCGTTGCCCCGATGGGGATGGCATTGCCTATGCTGTGCAAAACCGTCTAAAAAAAGCCGCCGCTTTCCGAATTGCTGATGCGGAGGTGGAGGTATGATCGTTGGTATTACCGGCGGTACCGGCTGCGGTAAGACCACCGCTTTGCAAGTCTTTGCCGATTTGGGTGGCAATGTGATCGACTGTGACGCGTTATACCACCATTTGCTGAAAACTGACAAGGAAATGCTTCTCGCCATTGATGACCGGTTTCCCGGTGTTGTAGTGAACGGCATTTTAGATACCAAAGCATTAGGTCGTATCGTATTTGCAAACCCCGATGATCTTGCGGACTTAAACCGCATTACCCACGACTTTGTTCTGCGGGCTGTAAAAAAAGAAATCGCAAAAAGCACCGGACATATGGCAATCGATGCCATTGGATTACTGGAAAGTGGTCTTTCTGACCTTTGTGATGTGACGGTAGCGGTCACTGCGCCGGAAAATACGCGGTTACAGAGAATTATGGTGCGGGATAACATTCCGGAAGAATACGCCCGCAAGCGGATCGCCGCCCAAAAGCCGGATGATTATTTCCGGGCAAATTGTGACCGTATTTTGGAAAACAACGGCAGTAAAGACGATTTTTATACCAAATGCCTTGCATTTTTCAAGGGGTTGGGTATAATGAAATCAGTGTAAATTTACCTTTTAGGGAGGAAATAATATGGATATCGAAAAACTGCGTGAAAATCTGATGGCTGCGCCCAAAAACGGCTATGCCACCTTGACTGATGCCCAGCGCAAGGAGATGAACGAATACTGCAAGCGCTACGCCGCTTTTATGGACGCCTGCAAAACCGAGCGGGAAGCAACCACCTGGGCAGTGGAAGTAGCTGAAAAACACGGTTTCAAGGCGTTTCAGCCCGGTATGAAACTGAATCCCGGCGACAAAGTTTATAAAAACAACCGGGGCAAGGCCATCATGCTGGCTGTTATTGGCAGTGAATCTTTGAACGAAGGCAGCAATATCTGCGCCGCCCACGTGGACTCTCCCCGCATGGACTTAAAACCAAATCCCCTTTATGAGGATTCTGAGATCGCTTACTTCAAGACCCACTACTACGGCGGCATCAAGAAATACCAATGGACTGCCGTTCCTCTGGCGCTCCACGGTGTTGTCTGCCGCAAGGATGGCGAAGTTGTTACTGTGACCATTGGCGAAGATGACAGCGATCCCATTTTGATGGTATCTGACCTGCTGATCCACCTGGCAGCCGACCAGATGAAGAAGCCTCTGGCTGAAGGCATTGTGGGTGAGCAGTTGAATGTGATCCTGGGCACTGAGCCTCTCCAGGGCGAGGGCAGCGATCTGGTAAAACTGAATATTCTGAAGTTGCTGAACGAAAAGTACGGCATCGTCGAAGAAGACTTCCATTCTGCGGAACTGACCATCGTACCTGCCGGCAAGTGCCGTGAAGTGGGTCTTGACCGGAGTCTGTTGGCTGCCTACGGCCACGATGACCGGGTCTGCGCTTACGCCGAGATCGAGCCGCTGCTGGATATGGGTACGCCCAAGCACACCGCCGTTTGCATTCTGGCGGACAAAGAAGAGATCGGTTCTGTTGGCGTTTCCGGTATGTTGAGCCAGGCATTTGACACCTTTATGGAAGATCTGTGCGTATCTACCGGCGCGGAACTGCGCCGCTGCCTGGAAAACAGTTTCTGCCTCTCTGCCGATGTGTCCAACGCCTTTGATCCCAACTTTGCAGAGACCTGTGACAAGCGGAACAACAGCCAGTTAAACTACGGCATTGCTATCTGCAAGTACACCGGCGCCCGTGGCAAGAGCGGTGCTTCCGATGCCTCTGCCGAAGTGATGGGTCACGTCCGTACCACGCTGGACAATGCCGGCGTTAAGTGGCAGATCGCTACCCTGGGCAAAGTTGACCAGGGCGGTGGCGGCACTGTGGCTGCCTATATGGCAAACCGCAACATCAACACTGTAGATGCAGGCGTACCGGTTTTGAGTATGCATGCGCCTTTGGAAATCGTCAGCAAGTATGATTGCTATATGGCAATGCTGGCCTGCAAAGCCTTATATTTGGCTTAATCGAGTGCATAGAAGCCCCAAACCGTCAAACGCAAATTTGGCGATTTGGGGTTTCTTTCTAAATAACTGCACACAAATTTAGCAAAGTTTACATAACACCGCAGATATTTTCTTTGCTCCGCAAGGCGTTTGACTTACTGCACAACTCGCGCCTTACCGTACCTATGTACGCCGACAGGCGCGAGTTGCTTGTCTTTGGCGCTTCTCTGCCCTCTTACTGCGTGCATAGACCCCCAAACCGTCAGGTTTGGGGCTTTTTGTATTAAGAATTGCTTTTCCCCTATGTAATATGATACAATGAAGAAAAGGAAATGAGGTGACACGATGGCAAAACAGATCACCATTAAAGATGTGGCAAAAAAAGCGGGAGTCAGTGTGGCTACCGCCTCCCGGGTGTTGAG
>JAZQBF010000214.1:0-8589 GCA_045545615.1 Faecousia sp. | reverse complement strand
GGATCTTTTCCACCCGGGCATCACCCAGCGCCCGGATCTCATCCAGCACCGCCGAAAGATAAGTTGCATCAAAGGCCATATATTTCCTCCATCACCGCGCAGAACAGTTCATTGGCCCGGTCGTCCCGCCCGGAAAGATGGAGCGCCCCAAACAGGGCCTCCACGCCGGTGGCCTTGGCATACTGGGCCGCCGTTGCCCCCTTGGGGACGGCATGGACATGGGAATTCTTGCCCCGACGGTAGTAGGCCAGTTCTTCCTCCGTCAGATGCGGCAGCAATTTGTCCGCAAATTCCGCCTGGGCCGGTGCTTTTACCATCTGCACCGTCTGCTTGTGCAATTCCAGCACCGTTTTTTTGCCGCTGCGGCACAAAAAACTCCTGCAAAGCAGTTCAAACACCGCGTCCCCGATATGCGCTAAACCCAAATTGGAGATAGCGTCGATGTCTTTTTTGTCCATATTCATCTGAAAATAGTTTTCCACGGTGTTCACCTCGCATTTTTTAACATCATACCCCAAAACCGGAGAAAAGTAAAGTACATACGATACAGTAGGGACAGTACATAGGCCGTTTCCTACCGGAATATGCGAAAAATTTTCCAAATTTCTCTTGACAAACCCTCGGGTTGGGAGTATGATATCCCCGGAGTTAGCCGAGGCTAACTACCATGTTCAGAACTGAGGAATGGATATGACCCTGAAAGAAGCCGAACTTGGCAAGGAATATCTGATTCAGCAGATCAAAATTGAGGACAGGGAACTGGAATCCTTTCTGTTTTCCCTTGGATGCTACGCCGGCGAACCCATCACCGTGATCTCCCGGCGGCGGGGCGGCTGCACCGTGGCCATCAAGGACGGCCGCTACCACATGGACAGCCGCTTGGCCTCAGCCATCGAACTCTAAACCGAATTGATCGCTGATTATTTTTTGCAAAACAGTTAGCCGAGGCTAACTGTCATTTGGAGGAATCTCTATGAGAATCGCATTTGCCGGCAACCCCAACTCCGGCAAGACCACCATGTTTAACGCCCTGACGGGCAGCAATGAAAAGGTGGGCAACTGGGCGGGCGTCACCGTGGACAAGAAGGAAGCCCCCATCAAACGTGCTTACGCCAACGGCAGGGAACTCATTGCCGTTGATCTGCCGGGTGCTTACTCCATGTCCCCCTTTACTTCCGAGGAGTCCGTCACCAGTCAGTACATCCAAAACGCCCGTCCCGATGCCATCATCAACATCGTGGACGCCACCAATCTAAGCCGGAGTCTGTTCTTCACCACCCAACTGCTGGAACTGGGCGTGCCGGTGGTGGTTGCCCTGAACAAGGCAGATATCAACGAGAAGAAAAAGACGGAGATCGACGAAAAACTGCTTTCCAGGAAACTGGGCTGTCCCGTCATCGAAACCGTGTCCACCTCTTCTGATGGTCTTGCAGAGGTTGTCCGTGCCGCCATTGACCAGATCGGCAAAGGACAGATCGCTCCCTACGCACAGGGCAACGTGGACATGTCCAGCAAAAAGGCCGTGGTGGCCGCTGACAAAGCGCGCTATGTTTTCGTCAACGCTATCGTCAGGGCAGTGGAGACTCGGGCCGTCCGCACCAACCAGTTTGGACTGCAGGACAGGATCGACGCCGTCCTGACCCATCCGTTGGCAGGCCTTCCCATCTTCGCCGTGGTGATGTTTCTGGTGTTCCAGATCAGCCAGGCGTGGCTGGGCGTGTGGATCGCCGAGGGCATCGAATTTGAAAACGGCTTCGCCATCCCCGGTCTTGTGACCCTCATCGATCTGTTCAAAGAGTGGGTGGCAGGTCTGCTGGAAGGCGCCAACGCCAATGATTTTCTTGCCGCACTGCTCACAGAGGGCATCATCGGCGGCTTCAGCGCCGTGGTGGGCTTCCTGCCTCTGGTAATGGTGATGTATTTCCTCATCGCCCTGCTGGAAGACTGCGGCTACATGGCCCGGGCCACCGTGGTCCTGGACCCCATCTTCAAGAAAGTTGGCCTTTCCGGCAAGTCCGTGATCCCCTTCGTCATCGGCACCGGCTGTGCCATCCCCGGCGTTATGGCCGCCCGGACCATCCGAGACGACCGGGAGCGCAACGCCGCCGCCATGCTGGCGCCTTTCATGCCCTGCGGTGCAAAACTCCCCGTCATCGCCCTCTTTGCCGGTGCGTTCTTTAACGACGCCAGTTGGGTGGGCACGCTGATGTATTTCGTGGGCATCGCCGTCATTTTGCTGGGCGCGCTGCTGGTGGGCAAGATCACCGGTCACAAAAAGCAGTCCTACTTCATCATGGAACTGCCGGAATACAAACTGCCCTCCCTGAAACGGGCTGCCCAATCCATGCTCAGCCGGGGCTGGTCCTACATCGTCAAAGCCGGCACGGTGATCCTTGTTTGCAACGCCGTGGTGTACATCATGCAGTCGTTTGACTGGCATTTCCAACTGGTGGAGGAGGGTATGGAGAACACCTCCATCCTTGCTTCCATCGCCAATCCCATAGCCGTGTTGCTTCTGCCCATCATCGGCATCACCGCATGGCAAATGGCGGCGGCTGCCATCACCGGCTTCATTGCCAAAGAAAATGTGGTGGGCACGTTGGCGGTGTGCTACGGCATCTCCAATCTCATTGACACCGAGGCACTGGAAATGGCCCAAGGTGCCGGCGGACAGATCGCCGCGATCTTCGGCATCACCAAGGTAGCCGCCCTTGCCTACCTGATGTTCAATCTGTTCTCGCCCCCCTGCTTTGCGGCCATGGGTGCCATGAACGCAGAACTGAAGGACAAAAAATGGCTCTTCGGCGGCATTGGGCTGCAACTGGGCGTGGGTTACAGCGCAGGCTACATGGTCTACACCGTTGGCACCCTGATCCTTGACCCCGCTTCGCTGCACATTGGCGCAGCCATCGGCGGCGGTATCGCCGTGGCGGTGTTCGCCCTTGTTCTGACAGCGCTCTGCGTCCGGGGAGGGAGGAAAGTCCATGCAACCTGTTGATTTTCTGATCCTGGCCGTCATTGCGGTCATCGTGGGCCTTGCGGTTTTCTACATCATCCGCTCCAAAAAATCCGGTAAAAAATGCATCGGCTGCCCGGACAGCGGCGCTTGTTCCGGAAACTGTGCCGGCTGCCCCTGCGGTAGCGGCAAAACCGAGCCATAATCCCCGCAAAAATCTCCAAAAAAACTGCTGTGGAAATTCCACAGCAGTTTTTGCTTGTTTACTTCTTGCCGAACAGGCCGCCAAAGGCGCCGCCGATCTTATCCAGATTGATCTTGGCCTTGATGCCGTCCACGATCTTTTCCACCTGATCGTTGGGCAGGTCGACGCCGATCAGCCCTTCCACGGTGCTGACGGGATCGTCCTGAAATTTCTTGCTCAGATCTTTGTCGGACTTGATCTTGTCTACCAGTTCGTTGATCTTGCCCTTGATGTCCATGGATTACTCCTCGACGACCTCAGCAACAGCGGCGTTCTTCTTGACGCTCTCGATGCCGTTTTCGCAGCTGGCCTTAGCGGTGTAGCCCTCGGACACGGCGATGACCTGACCGTTGGTAGCCTTCAGGCGGAAGCGGAACTCGCCGGCCTTGTCGGTGTACAGTTCAAACTTGGGGCACTTGGCAGCAGCGAAGCCTTCCACAGTCTGATCTTCCACGTTGGCAACGGGAGCGTTCTTCTGCACGGAAGCGACGCCGTTCTTGCAGGCAGCCAGAGAATTGTAGACCTCGGAGGTGGCGATGACCTGACCGTTGGTGGCCTTCAGGTCGAACTTAACGCCGGAAGCGACATTGCGGATAACAAACTTGCTCATTTTTATCAACCTTTCTGTATGTATTAAGGGGTTTTCTACGCAAATTCAGTATAACATGACAGTTTTTGCTTGTCAATGCGTATTTTTACTCAGCCAGCAGTTCGGTGAGCATGGTGTCCACCATGGTCAGGCAGCGGGGCAGATGGAAGGGGCCTTTGAAGGTAGAACCCTTGGTGCTGGGCTGTGTGGGCTTGCCGTCCCGACGGAGGTAGCCGTACCACTCGCCGTAGGCAGGATCGGAGAACACCTTCTTGCAGTATTCCAGAGTCTTATCGAACCAGGCAAGGTACTTTTCGTCCTTGGTGTCCCGGTAGAGCATCATGGAAGCGATCAGGATCTCGTTGTGGGGCCACCACAGCTTCATGTCGTGCTCGTATGCCTCGGGGGGATTGCCCAGGCAGTCGACAAAATACAGCAGACCATCGTACTCCTTGTCCCAGCCGGCTTCGATGGCCCAGTCGAAGATCTGAGCAGCCTTGGGGATGAGGGAAGTGTCGCCGGTGCGCTTGGCGTGCTCCAGAATGAACCACACGCCCTCGATGTCATGACCGGGGTTGACGATGCGGCCTTCGGTGACGTCCAGACGGGCTTCGCCGTTGGGGCCCACATTTTCCAGCACGCACTTCAGTTCGGGCTTAACGAAATAGGTGAAGATCTCGTCGATGCACTGCTGGGCCCGCTCTTCGTACTCAGCCTTGTGCTCGGGATCCACACGCAGCAAGATGCCGATGACGTTCAGGATGATCATGGGGTTGCCGAAACTGCGGCCGGAGCGGGTCTCGGGAATGGTCTTGGGGGGCATGCCCACGGGGTCGGGTGCGCCGTGGTACAGATCCCAGTAGGTGTTGTATGCCCGGCGGGCCCGCTCCAAGCAAACCTTGTCGCCGGTGATGCCGTAGTACTCGGCGTTGGCGGCGGCGTAGAAGGACTCGGAGTAGAAGTAGCGGCGCTGACGCAGGGGCTTGCCGTCAGCGGTGACGGTGAAGTACATTCTGCCGCCGGCATCATGGTTGATGCAGTATTTCTCCATGAAATCCAGGCAGGACTTGGATGCTTCCAGCCATTCGGGCTTGGTGCCATACAGATGGCACAGGTAGGAGAAGATCCAACCGCAGCGACCCTGCATCCACACGCTCTTGTCGGTGGAGTAGACCCGACCGGTGCGATCCAGGCAGGTGTAAACACCGCCGTTGACCTTGTCCATGCCGTTTTTCAGCCAGAAATTGACGCAGCGATCCAGTTCTTCCCGGACCCATGCTTGGGTATTACGCAAATATTCCTTGTTCATGTATGTATCCCTCCATAAAATAAAGGTTTTTAACGAGATTATTATACCATTGCAGGCAATTTTTTCAATAGAAATTTCATTTTTTGTTGCATGGAATTGGGGACTGTGATATGATAGGGAAAACAAAAGGAGGCGCAAGATCATGAGCAGAGCAGACGAACTGTACAGAGCCACTTGTTTGGACATTTTGGAAAACGGTTTTTCCGATGAGGGGCTTCCCGTCCGTCCCCATTGGGCCGACGGCACCCCCGCCCACACCATCAAAAAATTTGGCGTGGTGAACCGCTATAACTTAGCGGAGGAATTTCCCATCATGACCCTGCGGCGCACCTACTGGAAGAGCGCCATTGATGAACTGCTGTGGATCTGGCAGAAAAAGTCCAACCGGATCTGCGATCTGGGCAGCCATGTTTGGGACGAATGGGCCGGAGAAGACGGCACCATCGGCAAGGCCTATGGCTACCAACTCGGCATCAAGCACCACTATAAAGAGGGCGACTTCGATCAGGTGGATCGGGTGTTGTATGACTTAAAGCACAATCCCCATTCCCGCCGCATTCTGACCAATATCTATAATTTTGAAGATCTGCATGAGATGAATCTGTACCCCTGCGCCTACTCCATGACCTTCAATGTCAGCGGCAACAAGTTAAACGCCATCTTAAACCAGCGGTCTCAGGATATGCTCACCGCCAACAACTGGAATGTGGTGCAGTATGCCGCATTGACCCACATGATGGCCCAGGTTTCCGGTCTGGAGGTGGGGGAATTCGTCCATGTCATCGCCGACTGCCACATCTATGACCGCCACATCCCCGCGGTGAAGGCCATGCTGGAAAAAGAGGGCTTCGACGCGCCCCAGTTCGTCATGGACAAGTCCATTGACAATTTCTATGACTTTACGAAGAACTCTTTCAAGATGGAAAATTACCAGTTCCATCCCTTCGATTTCGAGATCCCCATGGCGATCTGACAAAAGGCCCCCTTGCCTAAAGGGGGCTGGATTTTTGCGAAGCAAAAAGACTGGGGGATATGATGCCGCATAGCGGCATATCGCCCTATGGGCGATTATCCCTCCGTCACGCCTTGCGGCGTGCCACCTCCCTTTAGGCAAGGGAGGCTATGAATTGACGAGGTGAACCAAAATGAAACTAATCGTAGCCGTATATGCCGACTGGGGCATTGGAAAAGGCGGCACCCAGCCGGTGGCGTTGTCCGCTGACCGCAAATTCTTCCGGGAGACCACCCGGGGCGCAACGGTCATCGTGGGCCGGCGCACCACCGAGGATTTCCCCGGTCAAAAGCCCCTGCCCGGCCGGAAAAACATCGTTTTGTCCCGTTCCGGCAAGGAAATTCCTGGTTTTGTTCTCTGCGACAGCCCGGAAAATGCGGTGAAAATGACGGAAAATGACGAAAATGTCTTCGTCATCGGCGGCGGAAGCATCTACCGCCAGTTGCTTCCCTACTGCGACACCGCCTATGTCACCAGACTCTCCGCCCAGCCGGAATCGGACACCTTTTTCCCCAATTTGGACACCGACCCGGCGTGGCGCTTGGCCGAAATTCTTCAGTCCGGCGAGGAAGACGGCATTTTGTACCAAATGTGCCGCTACGAAAGAGTATAAAGAAAACCCGTCCATGAGGACGGGTTTTTTGTAGGGGAGGCGAAAACCGTCCCCTACATTTTTCCTATGCTCTTTTTCATGGCGAAATACAGCGGCACGCCCAGCAAAAGGGCGATGATCTCGCCCGCCGCCACATAGGCGCAATTGAGCCAAAATCCGCCGCCGATATACACCGAAAGTTCCCAGCCCACCAGCAAGCCGTTGAAAACCGCGGGCAGGAGAAAGCCCACGGCGGGCCATTTCCGCAGGCCGTACATACTGCCCGCTGCCAAAGCCGTGGCGGCTGTGCCGATGAGCATATCCAGCGGCAGTGCTGCGCCGGAGGTCAGATTAAAAAGAAAACAGCCGATGCTCAGCCCGGGGATCGCCGCCGGCGTGAAGAAGGCCAGCACATTCAGCGCTTCCGACACCCGGACCTGGATCATTGCGCTGGCGGAGCCGGGCAACAGCAGATTTTGCAAATGGGAAAGGGTCACATATAAAGCCGCAATGGCAGCGCCATAGGTAAGTTGTTTCGCTTTGTTTCGCATAGATGTTCTCCTAAAATAAAAAACGGACGCAAACTGCGCCCATCAAGTCCTAGTTTTGTTTACCGACAGGATGGATCGCGAACTGTCCTATTTGGTTGGGGGGATCATATCACAAATGAAGCAAAATGTCAACTATCGCCGCCGCTGTACTTGGGTCTTGGGCGCGGTTGCTGTCCTTTCCGGGCTTAATTTGCTGCTGCAATGGCTGGGCATCGGGTTCCGGCTGTATTTTTCCGCGGCTGCGCCCTTCTATGCCGGCTTTTTTACCCACGCACTCAGCGCAGACCCGATCCTGCGATTACTGGTTGGCATTTGCGCCATACTGACCTGCCTGGTGTACCTGACCTGCCTGTTTTCTCCCCAGTGTGCCACTTTTGGGCTGTGCTTTTATGCGGTGGACACGGTCTTGCTGCTGGGGATATCTCTGTTTGGGGTGGACAACCCCATCTGCTGTCTGCCGGAGCTGTTCACCCACGGTCTGATCCTCCTGCTGCTGGCCCCGCCGCTAAGGCTGCGGGGCGGCAGAGCGAAAATCTGTTGACTTTTCCTGCGGCCCATGTTATAATTTTTACCAGTTAATGAGGGAGTAGCAAAAACACCTTCCGGTGTTTAGCGTATCAACAGTTCGACCGGGTTCGGTCTGGTGCGCTTTCATTTGCAAGACTCATGTGTACCCTATCGGCTATGCATGATCGCTCCGTCGCATTGGACGACCCGTGTATGGCCAAAGCCCTGCCGGGTTCTTTTTTTATACATCTACAATTTTTGAAAAGGAGAAATGAACAATGCTCATCTCAGTCCTTCTGTTCGCTGTGGGTCTGGTGCTGCTGATCAAAGGCGGCGACTGGTTCGTGGACGGCGCCACCGGCATCGCCCGCCGCTTCCGCCTGCCGGACATCATCGTGGGTGCCACCGTGGTGTCCATTGGTACCACTCTGCCCGAGGTCATGGTCTCCACCACCGGCGCGCTGTCCGGTTCCGGTGCCATGGCATACGGCAACGCCATCGGCTCCATCATCTGCAACACCGCTCTGATCGCCGCCATCTCCATCACCTGCAACCCCGGCCCGGTGAACATCAAGACCATGAAGACCCCCGCCATTTTCTTCTTCCTTTCCGCCGCCCTGTACTGCGTGGCCGCCTACTTTTTGGGTGAGTTCCCCCGGTGGATGGGCTTTGTGATGCTGGGCATCTTCCTTTGCTATATGTTCCTGACCGTCCGCAACGGCCTGAAAAACCCCGAAAGCGCCGCGGAAGAAGAGGAAGAGGGCAGTGAAGGTACTCCCTGGATCGCCCTTGGCATCATCGGTGCCGTGGCGGTACTGGTGGCATTGAG
>JAZQBF010000213.1:0-7859 GCA_045545615.1 Faecousia sp. | reverse complement strand
TGTTCGGTAACACCCTCGCTCTCTGCCATCTGCTTTACAAGCCGAGAAAACATTTCATCTGCCTGTTTGTCGAGATCTGCGAGGTATCCGTTTAGTTTTCCACTTGTCAGCAGATTGAGATATAAAATCTTTCGGTGGTGTTTAATGTACCGTAAGTGCCTCTGTCCCCATACACCGATTTCTGCGCCTTTTTCTTCATCGGAAAGGGTAAGATCAGGCAGATAATAGTCGCCGCATAAAGTGTAGCTAATGCCCGTCTGTTCATTATAAATGTACTTTTCCATAAAATTACGCCTCCTTGTAGATTACTTTGAATTTCTTTTGCTTTGCATCAATGATTTTCAGCAAAACCTCGTCCACCGCATCGGTGTACTTGCCGTTTGCAATAAGGTTGTTCCGCATTTCGTTCAGGCAGTTCACAACCACCCGCCGTTCAAAATCATCAAGTGCTATGTAATACTTTCTATCCCGCATATTGTAACCTCCTTTGATTTTCTACCGTAATTGTACTCAAAGGCGGTGTAATAGTCGAATGTACCGCTATAAACAGATAAATACCGAGAAAAACTTTTTACAGTTCTTCTCGGTATTTATCTTTTGCGTTTGGCCCTTGCCACACCCGATAATTAGTGTATTTTGATATATTTCAAATTACATCCTTATCGAGTGGTGTCAAATGTCAGGTGATTTTTTGTTATGCTTTGATTGCGGCAAGGTTCATATTCAGGTCTTCCCAGAACAGAACCTTTTCCACGGGAATTTTGTCGTCGGTCCACATTTTGTTCATGGTGTCCTCGGGACGGAATTCCTTGCTGTTTTCTGCCTCCAGCCAGGCTTTGAAATCTTCGGCGGAGATACCGCTTTCGGCTTTCAAATCCTCTGCGTGGGCGATGATGTAGGAAAGGTAGTTGGCAACCACGGGGTTATCCTTATTTTCCACGTTCATAGTGCTGACGATCAGATCGCCTTCGCCAACCTTGAAAGAGAACAGATGGCTGAAATTACGCAGCGTATCTTCGGGAACGAAGCCCTTGACACCGTCCCGCTGTACCCGGTAGCGGTCACGGACCGGCTTATCCACACCAATGATATGGGTGCGGACGGCGCAGGGCCAGTTGTCAAGATTGACTTTGCTGCCCAAGTCCAGCAGCGGCTGCATATTCCGGTCAAAGTACTTGTCATTGCCCAGAACAGCCAGCACATCGGCGTTTTGGATAATGCCGCCCAAGTTGCTGCCTCTGTCCCAGATGCAGGGCTTAAACCGCTCGATGGCGCTGAGCACATTCCACTTGTTTTGGGGCGCCATATAGGAATAATTCAGCACAACGGTCTCGCCCTTTGCCAGTTTCTCAAACAGGGCATCGTCCAATGCGTTGGTGACCGTTACGCCGGCGGGTGCGGGTCTTTCTTCTACCCGGGGGTAGATCCACAGTTTCCAACTGTTGCTGACATCAATCGTTTCGGAAACGAACCGGACAGCCAAAGTGCTGACTTTGGTCTTGCCGGTTATTTTTTTCGGCTTGATGTTCAGGCAGACCAGTTTCTGCAGGCCGCCTGCCAGTTGGAAATGCTCGCCGGCATAGATCCGCTCGCCGTCCAAAGTGACTTCCAGCGTTCCGCCGATCTGGGCATCCGGCAGGAAATCAGAGGCGTAGATGTCTGCAACGATAGGCTCGTCTTCATAGAGCCGTTCTTTCTTAAGATCCGCCAGCAACACCAGATCGCCGTTGATCTTCAGCATCCACGCAGGGTCGAAATACTTGTCATCGTCAAAGAAGTCCAAAATGCCGTTTTTGTTTTCGTACTTGAGACAGTCGGAAAGTTGCAGCATTTCGTGACCGCACAGCGGGGAAAGACGGAGTTTTTCCAGGAAGATCTTCATACAGGTCTTCTTCATCTCCTGGGATGCCTTGATGTATTCGGGCATAATTTCTGCAATGCCCCGCTGGGCAATGAGATCCCGCAGACCTGCAAAATACTTGGGCTTTTTAATGCCGTGCTTTTCCAGATACTCCTCGCCAACCTCAGCGCAGAAATTGTCAAATTTCTTTTCCAAAGCGGCGTAGTCTGGAATGTCGATGTAGTGCATCGCCTCGTGAGAAAGACCGGGTTTCACCGGCACAGCCTGGCGATAAACGTCCGTTTCGGCGATGTCCGTCTGGGAGATCAGCCGCATGGGCACTTTGTACATAGAGCCGTCATAGCGCCAAAGTTCATCGCAGGTGAACATATCGTCGTGGTGGGCATAGGGCAGGAAGTAACCCATGTGCTGAATGAACAGATCGGAGGAGTTCCGGTCAAATTCACCCCAGCCGCAGTTGTCCAAAATCAGTTTGGTGGGGGCAAGTTCCCGACCCTGGCGGATCATTTCGTGGACTTCCGGGAAACGACCGGAGCGGTGCATCTCATTGCCGATGCAGAACATGGCAACAGAAGGGTGATTGCGCAGCCGCAGGATGGTCTCTTCCCACAGATTATCGCCGAAACTGGTCACGTGCTTGTAGCGCTTTCCGTCATCGTCAGTACGCATTTCGTAAGTAAAACCGATCTCCAGATGGATCAGCATACCCAGTTCGTCCGCTGCCCGGATGAAATCGTCCGAGGGGATGGTGGTGTGAAAGCGCACCAGGTTAAAGCCGTACTTTTTCGCCTGCAGAATGTTCTTTCTGGCGGCTTCGTAGTCGCTTTTGCCGGTCATATTGGGGTGGTCGTGGGCGATGATGCCCCGAATGTAACCCCGGAGATAAATAGGCTTTTCGTTGAGAAGAACAGCCTTGTTTTCAAAGGTGCGGATGGCAGTATGACCGAATTGCGCGGTTTCGCCATCGCAGATAAGGTTATACAAAACCGGGTGATCCACAGACCATTGCTCCAGTTTGGAAGCATCTAAAATGGTAACGAAATGGTCACCTTCCGGCTTTGTGCCCAGTATAGGGCAGGAAATTTCCTGCCCTGCCAGGTCTGCCACCTGGCAGACCTGGGGAATGGACCGGGTTTGTACATACAAAAGATTTGCAGAGATATTACTATGGATATACATAGTTTTTCCTTTCTACCTCGCAAAATCAAGCATCGGCTTTTGCCGCCGCTTTCTTCTTGCGGAGGATAACGTAAGCAGCAGCGCCGCCGGCAACCACTACCACCGCAACAACGATGCAGATGATCGTGGTAGTTGTACGCAGTCTGGCGTAAATGGTTTCCGCCTCTTCCAGAATGGACAGCATTTTTACATACTGCTTGGAGCCGGGGGTCAGCGCCTCGTAGGCAGCCCGGGCAGCCTTAATGGTTTTTCCGGAGCCGAGAGAGACAGAACCGCCAAGGGATTCTACCAAGGCGTCCACTTCTGCAGCGGCAGCCTTTTGCAACTTCTTCAGCGCCGTTTCTGCATCGTTCAAGGCGATGAAATCTACCTGCTCACGCTCTACGATGGTCAGCCAGTCAAAGATCTCTCTTGCCTCGTTGACAGTAGGCTCATCTTCCAGGGTGATCTCACCAAAGCCGGCGATCAGTTCGTTCAGGTATGCGATCCGCTCTTGCCGCAACACATAGATCTTTGCCAGAGCATCATCCAGATACTTGGTGTTTACCAGTGCCTTTTGGGACTTGGTCAGATTGTTGTATGCAGTTTCGATGGCGCGGATGTCTGCTTCCTTCTCCAGGGTGATCTCACCCATACCGGGGATGGTGTCGATGAGCGCCTGTACAGCGTCAGCCGCCATCTGATCTTCAATTGCCTGCAGCGCCTGCAAAGCAGGAATAAAGACACGCTTGTAGTTCTTCACATAGTTTTTGTTCTTCGGGGTGAGTTGGGCATAGGTGTCTTTGATCTCCAGGATCAGCGCCTTGTCTTCCAGGGTGATCTCACCCAGGGAATCGATCTTGCATTCCAGCAGGTCGATCTCTGCAGCGATCAGCATATCCAGGTTGTAGATCAGCGCCTTTTGCGACCAACTCAACGCCTCATAGGCAGCCCGGGCTTCTTTGATGGCGGTCTCAGATTCCAAAGTGATGTCTTTCAGTTGTGTAAACTGTTCATCCATCTTCTCGGCTGCTGCCCAGTCTGCATCGGTAACTACCAGCGGATACATCCACAGTGAAGCAGCGCCGGTGGTGTAATAGATATTACCGTCGTTGCCGATGGCGAAGTAGTCTGTTGCCGGTACACGCAGACGCTCGTTGTCGGAAGGATCGCTCATATTGACTTTCCGGATGCCGCCTTTATCACCAAAGTTACAGTACAGATAGCCGTCGATCTGGAGCATTGCGGAGTGGAACCAGTCGCTTCTTGTAAAGGGGCTGTAATCCAGTTCCTTGCGGATGTCGATGGTCTTCTTAACCGGATCAAAGGTAAAGGAGAACAAAATACCGTTAGCCAGCATCCAAATGCGTCCGTTTTCGTCGGTAGTCAAACCGTCGATACCGGTTATGGAATCGGGCAAACCGCGGAAATAATCCCGCAGGTCATATTCTGCCACCTTGGTCTGGTTTTCCACATCGAAAATGGCAAACTTTGCAGATTCTGCCTTAGGCAGGGAACCGGAACCGCCCTTAATAGAGCCACCGGCGATCACATAGCCACTTTCGTGGTAAGTAAGGGCAACGATAGACTGATCCTGGATCGCATGGCGGAGAACAAAATTCTCCAGGGTCTCCACATCCACCCATGCCAGACAGCCGCCGGTCTCATACAGATCCGGAATAGAGCCTGCAAAGACCTTGTTGCCGCCTGCAGCCAAGGCGTGGATACGGGACTGATGATGCTCAGACTTCAAGCTGAGCAGCGGAACGTTGCGGTTTTTGTCCTCTGTGTTGACCTGGCACAGAACGCCCCGGTTGTAGTTACCTACATACAGTTTGTCTTTATAGACCAAAATGGAGTCGGTCTGTCCCATTGTCTCAAAGTTCCTCGCGATCTTACCGGCTTCCACATCGTAAACAGAGCAGTTGTCGGTGTTAAAGGAGCCGATATACAGCAGGTTGCTGTCACCGGGGACTTTCACCACAGGACGGATGTTGGAGGTAGAGCCGTATCCATCCTGGATCATATCCTCTATGACCAGAGTTTTGCCGGTTTTTATATTGTAGACCACAGGGTCGTTGGTGCTGGTACGGAACTGAATAATGGACTTGCCGGGGAACTGGTCATTGTCTTCGATGGTGACGAAGCAATCTTCGCTCATACGCAGGGCGTTGGTGGCATTCTCCAGACCGGGCACCGGCTTGGCTGTCCGGGTAGCGCCGTCGAACTCGTGAATGCCCTTGGCTGTGGTGAAGTAGACCTTGCCGTCCATTTCTCCGGTAGGACCGTAGAAAGCAGAACTATCGATACCCAGGTCAATAAATTCCAGGGTCTCCGCGTCAAAGGCGGCAATCTTTTTCATATCGTTTTGCTTTTCGCCGCCGGCGATCAGAACGCCGCCGCAGATACCCATACCACGGACCATAACTTCTTGTTGGCTGAAGTACTGGGTAACATCCTTCGTCAGAAGGCGCTCTCCGGTAACCGCATCAAACTTCGCCAGGTAAACGGTTTTGGTGCCATCCATATTCAAGTCGCCCAGGGTAGTGATATAAACAAAGCCATCTGCATAACAGGGCGCGCAGGCATAGGCATTGGCATCCTCATTATCACCGATCTTACCCATATCGGTGAATTCGCCGGTTTTGGTGTTGTATTTTCCCAGTTTACCGACTTTCGCTACGCCGAAGTAGAGGCAGCCGTCATCGCCCACAGCCATGCCGAAGCCGTTTGTGGCGTTGATCACGGAGGAGGTATTCGCTACGCCGGATGTGTTTTTGTAGTAATAAGCGGATTCGCCTACATTCAAGTAGGGATCGTAACGGAAGATGTTGGGGTTGTCGCCAACCATCCACACGATGCCTTCGTCATCCACCGCCATACCCTTGACCTGACCGATGGTGGTGTCCAGGTAGTCTACAAGTTCCTTGGTGTCCAGGTTATAAACAACCATCTTCTTGCCTTCCAGAGGCAGGAACAGGTAGTCGTCGCCGTTGATCTCTGCCACCGCCTGATAGGTACAGACCTCCATCAGCGAGACCGGCGCAGGGTCTACCACCACGGGTTTGGGCTGTTTTGTGCCCTGGTAAGAGGCGGTCTTATCGCCCCGTTCGCAGATCAACTGGGAGAAGAACATATAGCCGTTGCTGAAATAGGGGGAATTTTCAAATGCTTCCACAACGACGATGTACTCGCTGTCAGCGCCAAACTCCCAGGTGCCGACTAAGGAGGTGATGCCGTCAGTTGTGGCGGTGTCGCCGGTGTCATTGTAGAAAGTCACTTTGCCTACCCGGTTGCTGTTATCCATAGCGAAGACAATGTCCTCGGTGTCCGCAGGCAGAATGTAAACAGCGCCCAAAGCGCCTCTGCCGAACTGGGCATGGACAAGACTCAGGGTATACAGGCCCTGACCGGGAGACTGAATGCGGAACGCCACATAGCCATCTGCATTGCTGTAAATAGACAGACCCGCGCCTTTAAACTTGTCGCTGGAGTTGGTGGGGGATGCCATTTTCCAGTTCAACTCGCCTAAGGCGTACAGCCTGCTAATGTCGCTGGCCTTTTCGCTGATGACGGAGTTGCTGTCGTAGATACCGGTCTTTTTGTCAGCCAGGTCGAAATCGTAGACCACTCTGGAGTTGTCTACATATTTCTTAGGCGGATTTGCGGTGTAGGTGAAGGAAAGACCGCTAAGATACAGGTTGTTGGTGCTCAAACCGTCTTCTTTGGAAGCGGAGGAGGTCGCTTTGGTCTGACGCAGGATCAGAACATATTCCTTGCCTGCCTCAAACTCGTAGTAACCCAGTTCTGCGCTGGGGTTTTCAACGGTGGGAGAGAACACGCCCAGCAGATTCCGCTTGAGCATATAATCTACGGGAGCAGTACCCTTTTCCAGTTCGGAAAGGGGCATAATGTAGGTGTTTGCCCACATAGAGTGTTTTTTTATCGGGTTGCCGCTCTTGTCCTTGGCGTTGGCAAGGAAGGAGTCCAAAACCACCTTATGGGCGCCATCGCCGGGGCTGCGGAAGCGGATCATATAATACCAGTCGTAGCCGGAGCAATAGACGGTGATGCCGCTTGCCTTGGTGAAACTGTTTTTGGAGGAAGAGCCGGTGCTGCCCTTCACCACGCCAAAGCCATAGAAATTCCAGTCGATAGCGCCCTGGGCGTAGTAGGAATTCATCAAATTGGTATACTGGCTCAGTTCCTTGGACTCAAACTCCATGGGATAGTTGCCGGCAAGGTCAAAATCGTAGCCGGTCTTTTCGATCTCCGGAGGCGGGGGAGGCGGCGCTGCTTCCAAATCCATCTCGGAAAGGTACAGGTTGGTCGTGCTTACGCCACTGGCTTTGCCTGCGTTGTAAACCGCCGGATCCATCTTGAACACCAGGATGTATTCCTTGCCTGCGGTAAATGCCACGTTGCCGATAAAGGCGGTGGTGTTTTCTGCGGTGGGGGTGAAGTTATAGAGCCGGTTGTCGTCGGTGAGCAGGTCGTCGATATCTGTGTTGCCGCTGAGTTTGGCGGCATCAAACAGGTAAGTTCTTGTCCAGATAGAGTGCTTTTGCACTTCCTTGGAAAGGACGGTATAGGTGTCGATGTTAATGTTATAGGTGCCGGTACCGGGGGCTTTCAGCCGGATGGCGTACCACCAGTTATAGCCGCCGGCGTTGACCCGGAGACCGTTGCCTTTGTAGTATTCGTTCTTGGAGAAAGTCTCTCTTGTTGCGCTGGTGGGATCGGCTTTTTCTGTGCCGTTCTTCTTAGCCTCAAACTTCCACAGCACTTTGCCGGCATCAAACAGAGAGGATACGTATTCTACGTTGTCAGTGTCTTCCAC
>JAZQBF010000212.1:0-2288 GCA_045545615.1 Faecousia sp. | reverse complement strand
ATACCGGGGAAACACCAAGTGCTTAAATTCCACGCCGTCCTTTTGCAAATGCTCTGATAAAAGTCCAAATTGCGTAGACTTGCCGGACCCGTCTGTTCCTTCGATTACGATCAGTTTGCGCATAATTACCTGCCTCCTATGCCACAAGGCATTGATGCTATAGAATATCACCTTAAAATATATCATATCTTCCGGATTTTGTCCACTACAACATAAAAAAAGACCTGACCAAACGGTCAGGTCTTTTTTAACATATCAGGTCAATTCAACAGGCAGTTCCCAAACTTCCCGTTTCCGGAACTCGCCTTCGAACTTACGGGTCAGCACGCCCTTGCGCTCCAAGTGGACGTAGCAGGCGCGGTCGCAAGCCTTACCGCAAATAGAACCTACATAGCCGTGCTTGATAGGCGGATAGTAGAAGGTACGGTCGATAACCGCTCTTGCTTCCTCGGGGGTCAATTTTGCTTCGCCGCTGGCGATCTCATAACGGTTGGGCAGATCGGCAAAGGCATCGGAAGGCATAAAGGGATTGTTCTTCATGCTGGCGCCGTTGTAGTAAGCAGCGCACTGCCAGTTGTCGATAGAGCCGTCCTCGGCAGAGATTGCCTTGCCGGGGCAAGCATTGACACACTCTTTGCAGCCATCACAAAGGTGGGGTGTTGCCAAGGGGGTCTCCTCCAGTTCTGCGTCGGTCAGAATGAAGCAGAAACGCTGGAAAGGACCGTTTTCATCGGTGAGCACTCTGCCACTAAAGCCGATCTCGCCAATGCCGCACAAAACAGCGGACTTCACATAGTTCAGTTGTGTCTCGTGGGACAGGCCGCGGTAAATATCTTCGTAGGTGATCTCGGGGTTGGTGTCCTCGGGATCTGCAGTAATCAGTTGATTCTGCTTTTGGGGAACTGCCAGGTAACCGGCATCTTCCAGAATACCGCTGAGTTTCAGCAGTGCCATGGGCATCATGGTCTCTTCAATGCATTCCACACCGGTGGTGCAGTACTGATGGTAACTGATACCTTCTTCAATACCGCGGAAAGAACCGCGAAGGACACGGAAGCCAAGGCAAATAACGGTCTTGGTCTTGTCGAAAATCTTCAAAACCGGCTCGTCTTTGAACCGCTCAATGCTACCGAAACCGACATAATCCACACACAGTTTCTTTGCATTGTCAATGATCTGCTGGCGTAAAATCTTGTTATCCATTATTTCACGATTCCTTTCTCCTGCAGGTGCTTATAGCAGGCAACATCGCACTGCTTGCCGCACAGACAGGTCACATAGCCGGTAACGTGATTGGGCATAAAGTCCAGTTCGGGATAGATCGCACGGGCGCTCTCTGCGTCAAAACGGACATCGCCGTTCAGGATCGCCTCTCTCTGGGGATGATCCTTCAAAGTCTCGTCGGTCATAAAGGGGTTGCTCTTGTGCGCGCCGCGGTAGTAAACACTGCACTGCCAGGTATCGGTGCCATTCTCCATGGAAACAGCCTTGCCGGGACAGGCGTCAACACAAGCGCCACACTTGTCACACAGATTCTCGCCAAAGGCGGGATCGGTGTCCAGAGGCATATCGGTGACGATGAATACAAACCGGACAAAAGGACCGAACTCAGGGGTGATCACATTGCCCTTTGCGCTGACACTGCCGAGACCGCAAGCCTGGGCGGCGTGCGCGAAGTCCATAATAATATCAGGCGTTGCCTTGCCGGGCGCAACCGGCTCTGCGTACTGCAGTTCGTATGTATCGATCAGTTCGGGGTTCTGGGTCTTGTCGCCCTTGATCTTCAGGTTGGAGACGTTTCTCTGCACACAGGCATCAAAACCTTCGTTCTCGATGAGGGCTGCCATCTTCAGCAGGAAGATCTCGGAGAGTTCTTCGTCGATGTACTTAACGCCCAGGTTGGTGTAGTTATGATACTGGGTCTTCTTGTCCATGCAGTAGTAAAGGCCCTTGGGAACGCGGAAGCCGAAACCCAGCACGCAAGTTGCGTTGGGCAGGATTCCCTTGGGATCTCTCTGTGCAGGAACGCCGGCAAAACGCTCAATGGGTGCGAAACCACAAATATCTGCGCCGTATTCCTTGGCTTTTGCTTTGATAAATTCACTGGTAAGCATAGCGTATTACCTCCCTTTCCTTAACGGTCCATCTTCCAGGCCTTGCCGGTACGCAGAGGCTTGTCGAAGCGGCCCTCCATACAGCCGCCCTTCTTCTCCAGCATACTGACGCAGGCACGGATACAGCCGCCGCACTTTGCCATATTGTAGCCGACCCAGTTGGGGAAATAATGA
>JAZQBF010000211.1:0-15043 GCA_045545615.1 Faecousia sp. | reverse complement strand
AACCAGTACATTACAAACACATTAATTAGTGAAACAGTAGATACAATTGTAAGTAGAATGGTTAGACATTTTGTACTATACTTCCGCATATTCTCACCTCCCCACAAAATCCCAAAAACCCATACCTTCGTCTGCATTATTAAAATCACAATCTCCGGTACGTTCTTGCTTGTATCCCAGGTTACATGCAAAATTATGTAGTTTCCATTCCTCAACCAAAGAATCCAATGTTCGTGACCATACCGGCTCTACGGGATTGGATGTATTATAATTAAGCATTAATTGAGCAATTTCTTTCTGCTGTTTGGTTTTAGTAATTCGGTAGGAATCCTGTATTTGCATATTAGGATCGGAAGATGTTCTTTTATCTACAATTACAACCACATTCTTTTCTCTTTCTTCCATAATGTCTAATTGATCTTCTGTTACCACATAAACATAACCCTGCCCCTTGTTGTATAAACCTATCGGATCAATCGCTTTGGGTTTTACATAGTTTTTGCTTTCAGGACAGGAAGCCTGCTTACAATCAATTTTCCACAGGAAGCCAAGAAATCTACTACATCTACCATCAGGGTCGTACATATTGACTGGATTGTTCAAACAGTATGCGTACATATTATACCCTAAAACGCCTTGGTTTGTATCATAAGCACCATCCGCGTTAATAAACCGACCGATCTCAGGATCATAATAACGGCTGGATACATAATAGAGCCCTGTCTCGGCATCGTAATAGTAGCCTCTGTAGCGGAAGGGGTTGAGGTCTGCCAGACTGCCGGTAGAAGTCAAGATATTACCCCAGGCGTCGTAGGTGTAGGATGCCACCAAAGTGGGAAGACTGTCGCCATCCTGGTAGACATTGAGAATGTCACCTTGCAGGTTCTTTTCGAAATAGTAGTCTGTCCAGGCGCTGCCGTCTTCGTTCCACAGGGAGATGCCTACCACAGAGCCGTTTTCGTCGTAATTATAACGGATGTACAGATCCACCGCGCCGGTGGCGGTGTAATAAATCTCTCCCAGGTAGCGACTGCCTGCGATGTGGTACACAATATAACTGCCATCGGCGTTCGTCTTCTTCGTCCTCAAACCGTCGGCGTTATATTGGTAAGAATGGGTTTGCCCATTTTGGGTAACGGATTGCAAGCGCCGTCCCTCTGCCCAATCCATTGTACTACCGTCATAGTAATTGGTAGGATTGCCTATGGCATCATAGGTAATAGTCTGACCGTTAACGGCTGTCAGCAGGTCTTTCCACTGGCTGTCGGTGTATGTCATTTCCCGGTTGATATCGTTGCCATTGTCCCTGTGCTATTATATCATATCGGCTATGTTATTGCTACTTTTTATGACTTTTTCAATGGTTTCGAACCGTCCCCTTGTCCCCCAAGCAGTTTTATTATTGCGGGATTTTTAAAGGTTTCACTTGCCGTATTAATATCATCGCTGCTCTGTGTATTATTCTTTTCCGAGAATAAATGTTCCATGATAACCTTTATGTTTTTGTTTTCGTGATTACATTTCAAATACGCGTTATAGCATTTCTTCGACTCCACTTCATCATGTGCAGAATGATAATACAATGCCAGCATAAATGATTTCATTTCAAAATCATCTTCATTTTTTACTTCGTGGAGTTGGTTTACAAATGCTACTTCATCATTGTTTACCAGCGCTATTGAAGCAAGCGCCACACAAAGTCCGTTATACATTTGACGCACATTTTTATTCCACGGTCCATTTGAAAAAGCATCGCATAACTTTCGATGTTTATGTATCTTTTCTTTTAAACCATCCCATGTATTTGAATAAAATTGATTGCAGATTTTATTATATACCTTTCTAATATACATATCTATTGCCAGACGTGTGACATACAAAACCAGAAGTATTACTGCAATCTCTTTCCACATTATTTGTATGTACGTACCATTTATGTTCATTTCAAATCACCCATCATCGATTACAGACGCGGGGACGGTTTCAAAATCCCCGATCCCCTATATGTGATCGTCTGTGCTACATTTTCTAGTTTTCTTAGAGAATTGGATTATGAGTATCGTTACGAAAGCGATTACAAAAATAGATATTACAGCAAAACGGAAATTGTGTTCTGCAGAAACATCATAGATCACCGTTTGATGGCCTTGCCCATCGGTTTTGACCAATCTTGAATATGACCTTGTTGACAATCCAATATCGCGCTCCAGACGGTAGTGATCTCCCCCTACTGTTTTTAGGGTCGGGTCAATTATATTGGAAACCCAGGATTCATTTTGCGCAACATTAAGTACGCGCCGTACATCCAGATTTGTTCCCGTATGATCGTAAATATGTATATATTCTCCACGGACAAAGTATATCGCGATATTATCTCCCACAAATTCAATGCCAAAAGAGCCATTGCAATTAAAGGAGTATCCATATAAAAATGTTCCTTTGTTGTCGTATATATGAATTTCCGGGCGGGGTTGCGCGTCAAATCCAATGGCTATAAGACCGCGCTCATTTACGTCAAAACACGCGATCGATTTTCTTGCAATTCCACTATTCAGCAGGGAAATATCTGTTCCGGAAACAAGTGATTTTCTTTCTTCCTCTGATACAGACTCCGTAACGATCTCTGAATTAAAAGAAACGCCATAGACATTAAAAGTAAAAAGCATAAGCAGAAGAATTACTGCAAACAGCGTAATAACTCTTTTTGCTTTCATCTTTGCACCCCCAGCCATTATTGTTAGCGCAGTGTGTCGTTCTTTTTACAATCTCAATATATCACATTATTTTTATATCGGCAATGGGATTGTCAAAATTCCTTTGGCTGTCTTTTTGGAGAAAACACAAAAATGCACCTGAGAGAAGATTCTCTCAGGTGCAAAATGTTATTAGCGGATCACGCGGACGCGGAGAACGCCCTCTAAAGACTGCATATATTCTGCAACGCCTGCGGGGGTGGGCTCATCCAGATCCAGCATTGTGTATGCATATTCGCCGCGGCTGCGGTTGAGCATATCGGAAATGTTGATATTGAAAGAACCCATTGCAGAGGTAAAGCGGCCGATGGAATTGGGGATGTTCTTGTGCAGAACGGTGACACGGCCGGGCTTTTTGCAGACGCCCATATCGCAGTTGGGATAGTTGACAGAGTTTACGATGTTGCCGTTTTCCAGGTAGTTCATCATCTGCTTAACTGCCATAACTGCGCAGTTATCCTCAGACTCCTCGGTGGATGCGCCCAGGTGGGGGATCGCCACCACACCTTCCATACCGGCGGTACGGTCGTTGGGGAAGTCGGTGATATAGCGCTTGACCTTGCCGGATTTCAGCGCTGCTTCCAAAGCATCGTCGTCCACCAGGCGGTCACGGGCAAAGTTCAAAATCACAACGCCGTCTTTCATCATTGCGATGGTCTCGGCATTGATCATCTTTTCCGTGTCCGGCACCAAGGGTGTGTGCAAAGTAATAATATCGCAGTTGGCATAGATCTCATCCCGGGTCTTGGCATGGATGATGTTGCTGTCCAGGTGCCAAGCGGCATCGATGGAGATATAGGGGTCGCAGCCATAGACCTGCATACCCAGTTTTACCGCGGCGTTGGCGACCGGACCGCCGATGGCGCCCAAGCCGATCACGCCGAGGGTTTTGCCCATAATTTCGTGGCCGGCGAATTTGGACTTGCCCTTTTCCACTTTCTTGGCAACGTCGCCTTCGTCTTTGATGGTCTGCACCCAATTGATGCCGCCTACCACATCACGGCTGCCCAGGAACAGACCGCACAAAACCATTTCTTTCACGCCGTTGGCGTTGGCGCCGGGGGTATTGAATACCACGATGCCCTTTTCTGCGCACTTATCCAGGGGAATGTTGTTCACACCTGCGCCGGCGCGGGCAACGGCTGCCAGATTTTCCGGCAGTTCCAGTTCGTGCATCGCCGCGCTGCGGACCATAACCGCCTCTGCCTCGGCAAAGTTTTCGGTCTTTTCGTAGTTATCTGTCCAAAGAGCCGTGCCCTTGGCAGAGATGGGATTCAAGTAATGTACTTTATACATAGTCTGTTCCTCTTTTCAGCCGTTCGCCTTTTCGAAAGATTCCATAAAGGCGACCAGTTTTTCTACGCCCTCAATGGGCATTGCATTATAAATGCTGGCGCGGATACCGCCCACAGAGCGGTGACCTTTCAGGTTCACAAAGCCGGCATCTGCCGCCTCTTTCAGGAACTTGGCATCCAAGACAGCATCGCCGGTGACGAAGGGAACGTTCATCAAAGAACGGTCTTCCTTGGCGACGGTGCCTTTGAACATCTTGCTCCGGTCCAGATAATCGTAGAGGATGGCTGCCTTCTTTTCGTTGTGGGCTTTGATTGCCTCCAGGCCGCCCTGCTTTTTCAGCCACTTGAACACCTTGCCGCAGATATAGATACCGTAGGCAGGGGGTGTGTTATACATAGAACCGTTGTCGGCGTGGGTCTTATATTTCAGCATAGTCGGTGTGCCGGGGAGCACATCATCGGTGATCAGGTCTTCCCGGATGATAACGATGACAACACCGGCAGGGCCGATATTCTTCTGCACGCCGCCGTAGATAATGCCATATTTGGTCACATCCACCGGCTCAGACAGGAAGCAGGAAGAAACGTCGGAGACCAACACTTTGCCCTTGGTATTGGGCAGGGTGTGGAACTTGGTGCCGTAGATGGTGTTGTTCTCGCAAATGTAGACATAGTCTGCATTCTCGCTGATGGGCAGGTCGGAGCAATCCGGCAGATAAGAGAATGTCTTATCGGCAGAGGATGCAATGGCATTGACCTGGCCGAACTTCTTTGCCTCTTCATAAGCGCGCTTTGCCCACTGACCGGTGATGATATAGTCGGCAACGCCGTTCTTCATCAGGTTCATCGGCACCATAGCAAACTGCTGGTGGGCGCCGCCCTGCAAAAACAGCACTTTGTAGTTGTCCGGAATGTTCATCAGATCCCGCAGATCCTGCTCTGCTTCGTCGATGATCTTCTGGTAGGGTTTTGATCTGTGAGACATCTCCATCACAGACATACCGGTACCCTGGTAGTCAAGCATTTCAGCGGCGGCTTCCTGCAAAACTTCTTCAGGCAGCACTGCCGGACCTGCGGAAAAGTTGTACACACGTTTCATAGTCATACCCTCCAAATTATGTGAAATCAATTATTATCTGTGTCTTTCATAGATAAACAATCGTCCATTGTGAATATGATAGCACTCTTTTCTGGGAATTTCAATTGCCATAGTGCAATATTTTTTGTTGTTTTTCTGCTCATTTTTTGCTATTATTGTAAATACTAAAAAAGATGCAATGTTTACACACTGTTTACTTTTACTTTAATTCCCGTTCATCATAAGCAAATACGATGGAAGAAAAATACAGGAGGAATGTTCTGTGGACGAACAATTTGAAAACAAACCTTTACAAGACGACCCTGCGCCGACAGAAGAAATTTCTGAAAAGGCTGTTACTTTTGAGGCAGTTGAACCCCCGTCCCAACCCCAGATAAATCCCCAGCCGGTTTATACCCCTCCGGCAGAGCCGCCTAAAAAGCGCCGCCGTGCAGGAAAAATGATCGCGCTGATTTTGTGCGTGTGCCTGGTGGGCATCGGCATCGGCGTTGCGGGTACGCGCCTTGTGGATACTTTCCTTGCAGATCACCCCTTTGCCCCCGGCGCCACACAATCTACGGAAGACGCAGAACCTACAGAAGCCACCGAGGATTCCTTTACCATTCTGGAAGGGGATGTTCCCACCGCAGAGCCGGGCACAGCAGACCCCACCGGGCCTATGACGCCGGCTGATGTATATGCCGCCACGGTAGACTCCACCGTGGGTATCACCACCTCTGTTACTACCACCAACTACTGGGGACAGACCATTGCCGTTCCTGCGGCAGGCTCCGGTTTCATCCTCACAGAAAACGGCTATATCATCACCAACCACCATGTGATCGACGATGCAGACACCATCACTGTATCTTTCTATGACGGTTCTTCTGTTCCTGCTACTTTGATCGGCAGCGACGAGGCAAACGACATTGCAGTTTTAAAGGTGGACAAAACCGGGCTGAAACCGGTGGTTGTTTGCGCCTCTGACAATATGCGGGTGGGCGACGATGTTGTTGCCATCGGCAACCCGCTGGGTGAACTGACTTTCTCGCTGACCACCGGCATTATCAGCGCGCTGGATCGGGATGTGACTATGTCCAACGGCATCACCATGACCCTGATCCAAACGGACTGCGCCATCAACTCCGGCAACTCCGGCGGCGCGCTTTTCAATATGTACGGTCAGGTGATCGGCATTACAAACGCCAAATATTCCAGTTCTCCCAACGACACATCCATTGACAATATCGCCTTTGCCATCCCCTTTGAGGATGTGCGGGACACAGTTGAGAGCATCATCAAAAACGGATATATGCCCAAGCCTTATGTGGGCATCTCTGTTGTGGATGTGGATGCCAGCGCGCAGATCTACGGTCTGCCTATGGGCGCAGCCATTCAAGCCATCGCCGAAGACAGCCCGGCAGCAAAAGCCGGCTTGCAGGTAAGCGACATTATCACCCATGCAAACGACCAGGAGATCACCTCCAAAAGTCAACTGGTCACCCTGATCAAAAAATCCAAAGTTGGAGAGGAGATCCAACTGACCGTCTACCGCCGCGGCGTTACGTTAAAAGTAACTGTAACCATCGGCGAACAGAAAGAGTAATAAAAAAGAGGTGCGGGAGCACCTCTTTTTTTATTGGTTGTAATAGTCGGCGGTGAGCAGAAGATTGCTGACGGTGATAAAGTTTCGCACTCTTGTTGCCATTTCGTCCAGGTATTCGCCAGTGATCTCTTTATTGTCCCGGTTTTCCAGGATCTCCACTTCCCCACCGGATACCGCCTTGCAGAACACCCCTTCACTTGCCCAACTGCCGTCCGGGAACAGGGCGTAACCCACATAGCGGGGATCGAAGGCATCCTGCCCCAAATAGTTATAGGGAGAATCGATGCCCACCAGATTCAGAACCGTCGGCACCAGGTCTGCGGTATTCAGGGTCTTTTCTACATCCATTGCAGGACCGTCTGACGCCCAGATAAAGCAAGGGGTCTTTTCCAGCAATATCTCTTCTTCCACGCCGGACAATGCCAGCAGTTCCTGGGTATTCTTATAGCCGTAGGTGTAATGGTCGGTCATACCGATAATTACGGTATTATGCAGTTGCCCCTTTTCTTCCAGTTCCTGCAAAAGCCGGGCAAACATATCGTCTACCAGTTTTGCCTTTACCCGGGCGCAGTCCTCTTCTTCACTGCCGTAGAGACCCCGGTACTGGGGGTACTGTTTCAAGGCGTAGTGGCTGAGCACTTCGTTATACTTATAACTTAAATGGGCAGAGCGGGTGATGATGGTGTTAAAGGTCTGCCCCTCCCGGAAAAACAAGTCGTTCAGTTCCGGAATGTCGAACAGCAGGCAATCGTCATAAAGGGCGTCTTTGTCGCTGTTATAATCGGCATAGCAATGATAGGCATTGTAGCCCATTGCCGGTTCGAATGCGCCACGGCTGTAGAATTCCGGAGTGTTGTAGTGGAAAACCTCGGAGGTGTAGCCGTTATTCGCCATTTGGGCGGCAATGGCTTGATCCCAATCGTTGGTAACATAGTTAAACACATACTGCCCGTTGGTAGGCAGGTAAATGCCGGTGTTCATACAGAACTCAGAGTTGATGGTGCGGGCTGTGCCGTAGCCGGGGGTATAGAAATTGGTGAAGTTGATACCCTCGTCCATCAGTTTGGAAAGAGTTGGCGTATCCTGGGGCGTGATCATCCAATCGTCCATAGACTCCATCAGCACCAATATGACATTTTTCCCTTGGAAAATGCCGGTCATTTCGTTTTCCTGCTTTTCGCCCCGCTGGGCAAAATAGTCATCCAGTTGCGCCACCTGGGCGTTGATCTCCGACCGGTATGCAGGGGTCAGCGGGTACAGGTGGTGTTTCCACACATCCCGGAAGGTCAGGTGATATGTGCCGCAGATATTATAGAGTTTTTTGGCATCGTACATGGTAGTATAGGTCGCCCTGTAAGAAGAAGACTGACCGTATTCAGAGCGGGTGCCCCAAATTTCCTGATCTTTCAGGAAAATGCTCTCCGGCAGCAGGCAAAGTGTGGCGATGCTGGCTGCGATCAGCAGAACATAGGGACTTCTGGCAAAGATCTTGCCGGACTGTTTGGGGAATTTCCAGATCAGCGCCACGCCGATCGTCACCAGCAAAACAAGTCCGACCCACCAAAGCCAGGAAAAACCTGCCAGCACGCTACCTAAATAGTCCGCGCCCTCGCCGGCGTAGAACATATCCCGCAGCCACATCATCCGGTTGAAGAAGATATTATAGCCGGTTTGCGCCACGGTCCAAAGGGCGGAGAAAAAGTAGGTAACTCCAAAAAAGATACGCCCGGCAAGCCGCGGCAGCATCAAACTGACAGATGATAGCAGCAGCGACCAACAAATGCCAAAGAGCAGGCAAGTGTATTCTGTGGGTTTAATTAGCAGCAAGGCGAATACCTCTACCAAAAAATACGCCACGACCAACACAGTCAACCGGAGCACAAACAATCCCGTTTGGGTACCAAACCACATCAGTTTCTCCCGAATGGTTTGCCCTATGGGCGGTTTTTCCGTTTTCGGCTGCTGCGCACCGTATTTATAATTGGAATTTTTACGCTTTTTCATCAAAAAGCCTCCATAAAAGGGTTCGTTTCTTATTAGCATACCATAAACAAGTTTTTTTGTCTATGGTTTCCACTTTATCCAAAAGTAAACATTGGGTAAACAGAAAAAAAGCAGGATTCTGTTTGTGAACCATCTTGATACTATATTTCACAAGTATACGATCATTACCAAAATTGAATTTTTCTTACCATCATCTCTTTCGACAGATTTTGCACAAAGGACGCTCGCCCATCATAGTCTGCAGTGAGGAGGTGAGAAAATGAATACTGTCAACTGTAATTGCAATTGCAGATGCAACTGCGTCATTGTGGCATTGGTGGTCAGTCTGATCACTGCTGTTGTAGGCGCATTTTTGCAGATCACTGCTGCCATCGCCATTGCGCCTGTATTCTACTGGGCGGCGCTGGGCGTAGCCGTGGTCTATCTGGGCGGCTTGGCTGGGGCAATGGTTCTGGCAAGAAGCCCCCGACAGCACGGCATCTGCGGCTGCGCATCTTTGAATGCCCTGCTTGCAGGCTTTTTGGGAGTCATTGCCACGGGTGTGGTTTTATTGATCGTTGATGTGGCTGCAGCCAGCGTCATCGGCGCGATCCTAACCGGTTTGCTTCTGGGTTTTCTATCGCTGATCTTCACATCCACTGTCTGCTATATCCGCAGTTTCACTGATTGCGAATAAGAGAGAACCGGCGTCCCGATCGGGACGCCGGAAATTTTCAAAGAATATGTATTTTGATTTCTATCAGAGTCGGAATGGATGTGACCGCATAGGGTCTTGTGACGCTGATACCGGCGGCAACCGCAGCAAAAGAAGCGGCATCTTTCAGGCTTGCGCCCTCTGCCAGTTTCACTGCCAAAGCGCCATTGAAGGTATCCCCGGCGCCGGTGGTATCCACCACTTTGCCTAATGACACCGCAGGTAGTGTCTCCCCTGTTTCTTTTAACAGACAGCCTTTTTCGCCCAGGGTCATTACCAGATTGGAAAGGCTTTCAAGACCTGCCGTTTCGTGTTCGTTGGGAGTAAGTAAGAACGCATTTTCCAAAAGGTAGGCATTCATTTTCCGGGCAGGTGCAGGATTGATGATCACCTTTACCCCGCTATCTTGGGCAATTTCCATCGCACGGATATTTACTTCCTCCGGCACTTCGTTGTTCAGTAGCAAAATATCTGCCTGGCGGATATATTGGGAGAAAATTACCACATCCGCTACTGTCAGCGACGGTCCTTGATACACCGTGACGCAGTTTGCGCCCTTTTCATCGGTGACGATGGTGGCATAGGCTGTCTGTCCGGGTTTTTGCATAAGCACCGGCGTGATCCCTTCCTTGACCGCAAAATCCCGGATACTTTCAAAGCCTTCCGTACCCACCGCGCCTAAAAAGGACACCTCCGCCCCACAGCGGGCGGCGGCTACCGCCTGATTATACCCCTTGCCACCGGGCTCAAAATGTACGCCCTTAGCGGCAACGGTCTCGCCGCTGGCGGCAAACCGTTCTACGCCCATAAAGGCAGAATTGCCCACCATACCGATCACTGCGATCTTGCTCACAGGTGTTTCACCCTTCCTAAATACATTTCTTCCAGCACCATATTGTGGTCTCTGCCGCCTTCGATATTGCCGCTGAGGTAAATGGGCGGCTTTACGCCCTGGGCAAGTGCCAGTTTTGCGCCCTCGATGAGGCAGGTATTGAGAATAAAACAGGCGGTTGCGGTGGAAAGACCGCCCATCGCCATATCCCCTACCGGAATGCAGGCATCGCCGTAGGGCACTTTGCAGTCGATGGCAACATCCACATGCTGGTGGAGTTTGCCACCTTTTTCGTGGTAAGCGGCAGAGGACACGCCTACTGTGCGAATCCCGGCGGCTCTGGCGGCATCTGCCATTTCCACCGGCACCTGGTTTTTACCGGATGCGGAGAAGATAAACAGCATATCGTTGCCGGACAAGGTATACCGCCGGAATATCTCCGGCGCAAGACCGGACATTTTTTCCATACGGCTGGATTTCGCCGCGCCGTTATGGAGCATCAGGTCGGTATCCAAAATGGGAGAGACATTGGCGAGTCCGCCTGCCCGGTAAAAAGCATCCAACCCCGGCAGATGGGAGTGACCGCAGCCGAAGGTAAAGATCAATCCGTCATTTTTGATGGTATCCGCCACCATCCTGGCAGCGGCAGAAAGGGGATCTTTCTCCTCTTCCTCCACGGCGCGCATGGCGCTGACGATTTTCTCCAAATATTCAGACATATCCCTTTCTCCTTAAAATACGATTTGTAAAAGCAGCATATTGCAAAGTGTGCCGGCAATAATGCTGAGCAGGGTGTTTCGTTTCCAAATGTGCAGCAAAACCACCACGCCGCAGGAAATCAGCGGCGGCAGGAAACCGGCAGGACTTGTGAAATGGGTATCTTTCAAGCAGTAGACCACCAGCATACCCATAATGGCATAGGGCAAAACTTTGCCCAGTTTTTCGATCATTTTGGGCGTTTTGCCCCCGGCAAACAGCATAAAGGGCAAAAACCGCAACGCCGCTGTTACCAACGCCATCACTGCCACAGCGTACCAAATATACTCAGTCATCGCTTTTTTCCTCCTTTAACAAACAGAGGATCAGCCCGATGACCAGCATTGCCGGAATCAGAAATTTATCTGCCCCAAAAATCAGCAGGCAGCCAACAGATGCCGCCACGCCGATCAGCGCCGGCGTATGGTTTTTCGCCGTGAGCCACTGCTCCACAAACACAGTGACGAACAGCGCCGTCAAGGCAAAATCGATACCGGCGCTGTTAAACTTTAGCAGGCTGCCTGCCAATGCGCCCAATATAGAACCGGTGATCCAGTAGCAATGGTTCAGTATGGACACCAGCAGGTAATACCCTTTCTGTTCTTCCTGGGTCACCGGCAGGGAGTCTGTGCACACAAGGCTGTAGGTCTCGTCGGTAAGGGCGAAGATCAAATAGGGTTTGGCTGCGCCGGTATTTTTGTATTTGTCCAGCATAGAAATGCCGTAGAACAGATGCCGGGCGTTTACCGCCAAGGTGGTCAGTGCCACGGTGATCAGCGAAGCAGAGCCGGTAAGCAAACCGATGGCGGCATACTGCATAGAGCCAGCATAGACAAACAGACTCATAATCACAGCCAGCCAGGCAGAAAAACCGCTGGACTTGATGATAATACCAAAGCCGAATCCCAGCACCAAATACCCGGTAAGCACCGGCACGGTGGCAAGGAAGGCTTTTTTCAATATGTTTTTCTTTTCTTTCATTATAAATTGACCTTTTGGAATTCGTTGTTATACAACACCACAGACTCCCGGAAACCAATTTCCCGGAGCATCGCCTTTGTTTCTTCAAAGAAGCAATCAATGGTATCTGCGTGGTGGGAATCGGCATTGACCATAATGGGCGCATCCAGTTTTTTCAGCACATATAAAAGATTCTCCTGGGGATACGCCACGGTGCGCCAACCTCTGGAAATAGCGCCGGTGTTGACCTCAAAAATACAGCCGCTTTTCACCGCCTCGGCAAGATACCCCTCTGCCATACGGCAATACGCCGGGTCATCCATCAAGCCAACCGGCATTTTTTCTTCAAACTTGGTGATCAGGTCAAAATGTCCCACAATATCCGGTTTCCGCTGGGCTATGTAGCGGCAGAATGTCCGGTAATAGAACTCTGCCAAAGCCAGGGGATCGCCGCCAAATGCTTGCAGGCAGCCGGCAAAATGGGTGTCACTGCCATCGATGGAAAGGTATTTTCCGTCTTTATAAAAATAGTGCACAGAGCCGATCATATAGCGGTAGCGGTCTCTTTCCACCCAACTGATATCATCTTCCTCAATGCCGCAGTAAATTTGGATGTCCTTTTTATATTTTTCCTGCAGGCGGGCGATCTCTTTCCGGTAGGCGGCTGTATCGATCGTCTTATATTTTGCTTCTTTCAGCGAGGCAAAACCGCCGTGGCTGGAAAAACCGATCGCCGCAAAACCCTTATTCAGCGCGGAGAGCACCACATCTTCCGGTTTGCTCTGCCCATCGCAGAAAGTACAATGGGTATGGTAGTTGGTTAACATAACTTTCTCCTTTATAATGCATCATATTGCCAGATAAAAATATTCGGCAATGGTTTCCGGCGACTCTGCCATACCATTTTCCACCCACCAGCGGAAAACCGCCACAAAGGTGGTGACAATATGGTCGACCCAAAAATCTTCCGGCAGTTTTTCGTTTTTCCGGTGGTCAAACCGGGGCAACTGGCTGACCGCCAGTTTTTTCAGATTGGTTTTGAAATACTGTAAAAACAATTCATTGTTTTGGCAAGCCAACAGTTTCAAAATATTGTTGTCATTTTTCTGCAAATGGCGGAATAAGTGCAAAAACACATCGTCCCGGTCATCGCAGTTAAAAATGTGTCTGTGATCTTCGTGTCCCCTTTCCAGCGAATCAAATAAATGGCAGAAAAGTTCCTCACAAAAGGCTTTCAGCAGATATTCCTTTGTTTCAAAATGGGCGTAGAATGTGGCTCTGCCCACATCCCCAAGGGCGATGATCTCCCCCACCGTGATCTGCTCAAAGGTCTTTTTTGCCAGCAGTTCCGAGAACGCCTTGAATATAGATTCTCTGGTTTTCCGTTGCCTTCTGTCCATGTTTCCTCCGTACATTTTTTCTTAATTGTTCGGTAGCGAACACCGAAGCAATATCATATGTTGATTGTATCTGCATATTTGCTATGCTAATACCGAACAGATTGTTCCATAACGAAATTATTGTATCGTAAAATTTTTAGAAAGTCAACAGGTGGTCTTTATGAAAACACAGCGCAATATTTTAATCGCTTTTCTTTTGAATTTAGCCTTTTCTGTCTTTGAATTGTTGGGCGGTTTTCTCACCGGCAGTATTGCCATCGCATCCGATGCCATTCACGATTTGGGAGATGCCGCCGGCATCGGTGTTTCTTACTTTTTAGAGCGAAAAAGCAAGCGTCAGCCGGACAAAACCTATACTTACGGCTACGCCCGGTTTTCCGTTTTAGGCAGTGTGATCACAACCGTAATTTTATTGGTGGGCTCTGCCGCTGTGATCTACAACGCCGTTGGTCGCCTCTTCTCCCCTAAGGAGATCCACTACGACGGTATGATCCTCTTTGCCATTGTAGGCGTGTGCGTAAATTTCCTTGCCGCCTTTTTCACCCGGGATGGTGATTCTCTCAATCAGAAAGCGGTCAATCTCCATATGTTGGAAGATGTCCTTGGCTGGGCGATCGTTTTGGTGGGCGCGGTTGTAATGCGTTTCACGGATTTTGCTCTGCTGGATGCCCTTTTATCTATGGGTGTAGCGCTGTTTATCTTTATCAATGCGGCAAAAACTTTAAAAACAGTGCTAGATCTTTTTCTGGAGAAAACGCCCCTGTCTGTTGAGGCAGTACAAAAGGCAGTCATGGAAATTGCCGGTGTGAAAGATGTGCACCACATCCATATCCGGAGCATCGACGGACACAGCAACGATGCTACCATGCACATTGTCACCGATGATCCCCACAAAGTGAAAGATTTGGTGCGCCATAAATTAAAAGATATGGGCATTGGGCATTTGACCATTGAAACAGAAGGCGTCGGTGAACACTGCCACCACACCCATTGCCACACAGAAGCGTGCCACACCTGCGGACATCATCACCATCACCACCATCATTGACCGAATTGCAGATCATTCGAATCCCCTTCTCAGCATTTGTCAATCCTGCGGCTGGGCTGTGATATTCACATAGAATGAAACATCTGCTACACATCCTATGGCACCGTAGTTAGTTGCCGATGAAACAAGAGTCGGACCGTAATGGGTGCTATCCTTGTTCATTTAATAAATTTCTCCTATTATATTGCTTATATCAACCATGTCCTTAGGATATTCTGCAACTTTTTCTCCTAATTCATTGTGAATAGAATAGCTACTTCCGTGTTTTATCGCCACCATGCTGTGGGTATATCCATGAAGCGCATCACCTTTTATTTTGAAACATTCTTGCTTGTTTTCATTAAAAGCACAAATATATCCATTTTGTTCTATTGCAAAAATAATCATACTCTTTGTTCTTTACCCTTTCACCCAAGCAACACAATACACATTGTATGATATATGATTGTATTGATTAGTACTTGTGCTGGTTCTGAATTGTTTATATATTACCTCAGTTAAATATTTGGCAGCAGAACTTGTATTGCTAATATCCACAGTGATGGGTTCATCATCAAAATAACCAATCGCCCACGAAATAGTCAGTCCGCTAACCTCGGTTACGCGAAGAGTGCCAG
>JAZQBF010000210.1:0-1611 GCA_045545615.1 Faecousia sp. | reverse complement strand
TTATAATAATACTTCCTTGTCATCATTGGCGCTGTTGAAGAAACTGTCCGCATCTTCAAATTCCATTTTGATGACCATATTTTCTCCCATATACTGTTTTGCGGGAATCTTTTTCAGATGGAGATGGGCAGTGTTTTTATTGCCGTCATAATCCAACGGAGTATACTCCACAACGGCATCCACTGTTTCTCCGCTATTTAACAAAACTGCCGAAACAGGCGCTACCGTAAAGGGCGTAAGGCGTACTCCGGAGCAACCGTAAGCGGGAGGCAGGTGCAGATATACAGTGTTTCCTCTCCGGGTAAACTGATGATTACCAACGCTGATGAAATCCGTGTCAATAATACTTTCGTAGATCCGCTGATACCAATCGCCCGCCTCCTGGAAGATCTCTTTACTGACAGCGGGAATCTTTCCCGTATCATCCGGTCCTACATTTAAAAGGAAATTGCCACCTTTGATCAGAATGGACGACATAGATGCGATCAAGAATTGGGAAGTAAAATAATCTTCATCTTTTCTGTACCCCCAACTCTGACTGCCAACAGACTGGCAAGCCTCACAAAGCCGGTTAAAATTAGCATTCTTAATGCATTTATCTCTTTCCGGTGTGGAATAATCGCCTTTGTCATATCCTCTGTCGTTGATCAAAATATGCGGCTGCAGTTTTCTCACAAATTCATTTACAGAGGGATCGCGTCTTTTTGGCGGAATGTCCCAGAAAAGCGCATATATTTTGCCGTAGTTTGTCAGCAGTTCTTCTACCTGGTTTTTTACATATTCTATGTACAGATCTTCGTCCGGCTCATCGCCCGGATTCGGTTTCTTCAGTTTATGGGGTTCGCTTCCGTCGTTGACACTGTGCTTGTAATGCCAGTCGGGCATGGAATAGTAAAGTTCCAGTTTGATTCCGTGCTTTTCGCAAGCATCTGCCAGTTCTTTTAAAATATCCCTTCCAAAAGGGGAATTCATAATGTTGTAATCTGTATATTTGGTGTTCCACATACAGAATCCATCATGGTGCTTCGTTGTAAAGCAAATGTACTGCGCACCGGCATTTTTTGCAAATTTTACAATTTCTTCTGCATCGAAATCTTTCGGATTAAAAACATCTTTTAACTTGATATATTCCTCTTTGGGTACATTCATACGCAATTGCTGCTGCTCGTGCCATCCTGCGCCGGAATAGATACCAAAATGAATGAACATTCCGAATCTGTCAGTTTTAAAAAGCATAAGTTCCTCCTTGGCCTTTTAGTCCATACACACAGAAAGCAAATACATAAACGCTCCCACGCAGGGCATATCATATTCAGAGTATTCTGTGTGGGCAATATCGGCAATGGTCACATTGATCGCGCCCGGGATATAGGGAACAGGCGGGAAGAACTGTCCGTAGGGTTTATGGCCCAAATGGTTATGTCCAACACCGTTTACGAGGCACGCATCATAGAGGTTTCCGCCCAGTACCACATCTGCCTGGGATTGGGCTACGGATGCAAAATCCTGCTCTCCCAACAGTTTTGCCGCCCGCATCAGGAATACGCCCACCGATGCATTTTGCGTGGGAGCAAAATGGCGGTCGGTCAATTTTGCATCAAAGAAGCACTT
>JAZQBF010000209.1:0-6798 GCA_045545615.1 Faecousia sp. | reverse complement strand
TCCACGCCTCGGCCTCTTCCCCAAACCCTTGATCAAAAATGCGGGGCTGCCCGGCAGCCCCAATCCTGCGGAGTATAGTAGAAAAACGGGAGGTACATTATGAATAACTTTACATTTTACAGTCCCACTTGCTTTGTGTTCGGCAAAGACGAAGAAACCAACGCCGGCAAATATGTCAAACGCTTTGGCGGCTCAAAAGTTTTGATCCACTACGGCGGCGGCAGTGTTATCCGTTCTGGACTTCTGGACCGGGTCAGGGATTCTTTGATGAAAGAAGGTATCCGTTTTGTGGAATTGGGCGGTGTCAAACCCAATCCCAGAAGCGGTCTGGTATATGAAGGTATTGATCTGTGCCGCAAAGAGAATGTAGACTTCGTTCTGGCGGTAGGCGGCGGAAGTACCATCGATTCAGCCAAAGCCATTGCCGCCGGTACTGTATATGAGGGTGATTTTTGGGATTTCTATATGGGAAAATTGATTACAAAAGCCTTGCCCATAGGCACGATCCTTACCATCGCCGCGGCAGGAAGCGAAGGCAGCCCAAACTCCGTTATTACCAAGGAAGATGGTATGCTAAAGCGGGGTGCAGGCGGCGATGCGATACGCCCGGTCTTTTCAATTTTGAATCCGGCGCTGACCCAAACCCTTCCCGCTTATCAAACTGCCTGCGGCGTCACCGATATTATGGCGCATCTGTTTGAGCGGTATTTCACAAACACAAAGGATGTGGAAGTGACCGACCGTCTTATTGAAGGACTGCTGATGACGATGATCCACGAAACTCCGAAAGTCATTGAAAACCCCAATGATTACGAAGCAAGAGCCAATATTATGTGGGCAGGTATGCTGGCGCACAACAACTGCTGTGGCGTAGGCAGAGAGCAGGACTGGGCAACCCACGACTTGGAACACGAACTTTCTGCACTGTACGATTGCGCCCACGGCGCAGGTCTGGCTGTAATGTTCCCCGCCTGGATGGAATACAATATGCATCACGATGTAATGCGCTTTGCGCAACTTGCAAGCCGTGTCTGGGGTTGTGATATGGACTTCCAACACCCGGAGACCACCGCAAAGGCCGGCATCCAGGCGTTGCGGGATTTCCTGCGTGCCATTGGTATGCCTCAGACCATCCGGGAATTGGGCGGCAAAGAGGCGGACATTCCGTATCTTGCCCGCACCGCTGCCTATGGCAACGGAAACGGCGGTACGCTTGGTTGCTTTGTGGTTTTGCAAGAATCTGATATGGCAAACATTTACCGCTTGGCGCTGTGATCCCACAAACAAAGCAGGTTTCCCTGACTTTCATATAGGAAAAAAGGAAGGGTCAACCCCTTCCTTTTTTGTTGACTTTTGGAAAACCTGTGCTACAATTATATCAACGGTTGATAAATTAAAGGATGTGATACTTGATGCCCAGCGAAAAACAGCATCTGGAACGGCGGGATAATATTGCCGCCATTTTGCAGCATCTGCGCGTTTTCGGCCCTCAAAGCCGGCGGCAGATCGCCGATGCCCTTTCTTTAAGTTGGGGCTGTATTTCAGAACTTTCCCTGATGCTTTTAAATCAGAATATTTTGAAAGAAATGGATCTCCCCCGCCCTGGGGCAAAGGGGCGCACCCCCAGCGTCCTTTCTTTAAATCCAGACATCTGCTTTTTAGGCGTGGATATTAACCGGAAAGAACTTTCCGGCTGTGTCTGCGACCTTACCGGCAAAAAACTTGCCGCCTATACCGACACCCTCCGCTATGGCACGAAAGAAGAACTGATCGCCTGCCTGCTTGACTTTATCAGGCCGCTGTTGACCCGGCACAAAGACATTCGAGGCCTCGGTTTTGCCATGCAGGGCATTTTTGACCGGAACAGCCGGCTGTGGCAATTTTCTTCCGATATTTTAATTGACTTTGACCGGGATATTTGTCCCCATTTTGCTGTTCCCGTCACGGTGGACCACGATCCCAACTGCGTGCTTTATGACCGGCTGGAAAACAACCAACAGAGAAAAATGGTCCTGCGTCTGGATAACGGCATCGGCGCGGCGGTGTACACCGGCAGCGAGTTTATGCGAAACGATCTTTTGGAGATCGCCGCCTTGGTCGTCAACGAATCCGGACAGCGGCTGCGGGATGTGTTCTCAACGGATGTGCTGAAAAACACCGATGACCCGGAAGCCTTCCGGCAGGCAGGTATGTACCTGGGCATCGCCCTGGGCAATATCTGTAACCTGCTGACTCTGGACGAAATACTCATTTGCGGCGATATGGTCACCTGCTACCCCCGGTTTTCCCCGGCTTTAAACGAATACTATGAAAAGACCGTTCTACGCGCCCAAAAAGCGGTGCTCACCCCCGTCCCGGTGACCGATGCCGCCTATGGCGCTGCCAAAATGGCTGTGGACAAATTTCCATACACAGAAGGAGTTGCGAAATGAAACTGACAAAAGACCAACTGACTGCCCGCCCCTTAGCAGATGCGCAAGTGGGCATCCGTTACTTGGGGCAAGAGGGTTTTCTCTTTTCCAGCAACGGAAAATTTCTGGCAACAGACCTTTATTTAAGCGACTATGTGGACCGGAACTGCTGTCAGTATGTCACCTGGCGGCGGCTGTATGATGCGCCGGTAAACGCAGAAGAACTGGACTTTTTGGATGTGGTGCTGTGTACCCACGCCCATTTTGACCACGCCGACCCGGACACCCTTTCTGTTTTGGCAAAAAATCCCCACACCAAATTTGTGATTCCCAAACCGGAGACGGCTGTTCTTATCAACGCCGGTGTAAAAGCAGAAAACATCATCCCCGCTGTGGCATTTGAGAAGATCTCCGTTGTGGGCTTTGATATCATTCCCATCCCCTCTGCCCACGAGACCCTTGCCCCCAACGAGCAGGGACTTTACAGCGCCGTAGGTTACATCATCCGTACTGCGGGCAAGACTTTCTTCCACGCAGGAGATATGTGTATGTACGACGGTCTCATGGAGACCCTTGCCCCCTACCGGGTGGATGTGGCATTCCTGCCCATCAACGGCAGAGATTATTTCCGCAACCAAAACGACATCATCGGCAACTTTAACTGCGAAGAGGCTGTGCTCCTTGCCAAAGCCATCGGCGCGGATATGCTTGTTCCGATGCACCACGATCTTTATGAAGTGAATCGGGTCAGACCTTCCCATTTTGTAGACGCGGTGGAAACTTTAGACCCCTTCCGTAAATACCATATCTTCGCCCCTGGCGAATTGTATGTCAATGCGTAATCACCCATCAAGGAGTAATCAAATGAAGTGTGTTGTAATTGAATCGCCCGGCAATGTCCGTCTGGATACCCGGGATCTGCCAAAACTGAAGAAAGATTTTGCCCGGATCCGGGTAAAAGCCGCCGCCATCTGCGCCACAGATTTAGAGGTGCTGGATGGCAACATCCCCGCCAATTACCCTCTGATCCCCGGTCACGAATGGGCAGGCATTGTCAGCCAGGTGGAAAACCCCGCCCACGCCCACTGGATCGGCAAGCGGGTCACCGGCTCTAACGATGTGGTGTGCGGCGTGTGCGAAAATTGCAGAAGCGGTAATTGGCGCTACTGCAAAGATTTTGAAGAGATCGGCTTCAAACAGCCCGGCGCATACGCAGAATTTATCGATGTGCCGGTGTACGGTCTTGTTGAACTTCCCGATTCTCTCCCCTTTACCCACGCCGCTTTGGCAGAGCCTATGGGGGTTGCGTTGGGCGTATGGGAAAAAGCAGAGCCGACGTTCGGCAAAACCTGTATGATCTTCGGCGCAGGCTCTATCGGTCTTTGCTGTCTGGTAGTTGCCAAAGCGATGGGTATGCGGGATATCGTGGTAGTCGCCACCTCTCGCGACCGGCTGGAGATCGCCAAGCAACTGGGCGCTGACCATGTGATCGCTACCCGGGAGCAGGATGTATTTACCCAAATGCAAACTATCCACCCGGAAGGTACCGACTATATTATCGAAGCCACCGGCATTGAAGAATGCATTACCGCTTCTTTAAAACTTTGCAAAAAGGGCGGTACGGTAATGCTTGCAGGCTACGGACGGGGCAAGACTATGTCCATCCGCATTGATGATATCCATGTAAATAACCTCCGGCTCATCGGCGCAGGCAACAACTGGAATCAGCACAAAAAAGCAATTCAGTTAATGGATAGTCAGAATATCCCTATGGAACTGTTTGTCAGCCAGACCCTTTCTCTTGATGATTTTCAAAAGGGTTTTGATTTGGCGCGGAAGCGCCCCGCAGGCTTTGTAAAAGCCATCTTTGTGAATGAATGATATGAAATATTTAGGAATTGATTTAGGTACATCCGGCATCAAACTGCTCCTTGTATCCCCTGATGGCACTCGCCTGCGGACAAAATGCGCCTATGAAGCCGCCGACCCTGCCGGTTGGCTGGCGGCGCTGAAAAATGCCGTTGCCCTGCTGAAAAAGGAAGACCCCCTGACAGATTTGGGGGGCATCGCCCTTTCTTCCCAGGTAGGCACTTATCTGACGGACACCGGAGAGATAGTCGGCTGGGAATCAGCCGCAGGCAGTGAAGAACTGCCCCTTGTGAAAAGCGCTATCAGCCAGGAAACCTTTTTGGCATCTTTGGGTATGGATCACCCGGACCTTATCTCCTACCCGCTGCCCCGGTTGCTTTACATTCAAAAACATTTCCCCAAAGCAAGCGCCGTATGTATGCCCAAGGAACTGCTTATAAAAGAACTGACCGGAAATACTGTTTCTGATGTCTTTAGTTGGCGGGGACTTTGCCATCCGGAAAAATGCGCTTACGCAAAAGATCTTATGGATCGTTTGGGCATCTGTCTGACCCTGCCTCCACTGATGAAACCTACCGACAAAGCAGGCTTTATTACGGAAGAAGCCGCGTCCCTCTACGGTCTTCCCGCCGGCGCACCGGTGTATGTGGGCTGTAACGACTTTTTCGCCGGTCTTTTCGGTTTGGGCGTGTGGGAGACAGACAGCATTTTCGAACTTTCCGGCACCAGCGCCCATTTGGGTGTTATCACCGAAACGCCCTTTGCAGGCGCATTTGTCAGCGGTCCGTATTTTAACGGCTGCGCCACTTACGGCGGTACAAAATCCAGCGGCGTCAGTTGTGATTTTGCCATAGAAAATTTCGGTATTGACGGTTTGGATGCGGACATTTTAGAAAATGATCCGCCCATCTTCCTGCCCTACTTAAAGGGCGAGCGGGCGCCCATCTATGACCCGGATGCCCGGGGCGTATTCTTCGGCATCCGTCCAAACGCCACCCGCCGGGAGATGGCATACGCCGTATTGGAAGGCGTTGTGTTCAGCCTTTACCACATCAGTTGCGGTCTGCCGCTGAAACCCGGCGTACCTATGATCACCGGCGGCGGCTCTGCGGGAAATCCTTTGATGGCAAAACTGAAAGCGGCGCTGTTTGACCGCCCGGTTTTACACGCAGCAGAAAACGATGCCTCCGCGATGGGCGCGACAATGATCGCTATGGTCGGCGCGGGAGAATTTCCCTCCCTTTCCGCTGCAAGATCACTGGTTACATATGAACCTGTCGCCCAGCCGGACAAAGCATTAAACACTCGCCTGCAGAAACGGTTTGCCCTTTACGCAAATCTCTATGGCGCATTAAAACCATCCTTCCAGGAGTTAAAGGAGATATAAATTATGAGTTGTGTTATTTTCGGCGCAGGTAAGATCGCCCGGGGTTTTGTGGGTCACCTGCTTTACTTAAGCAATATCGACTTCGTATTCGTAGAAAAAGTGGACGCCCTGTGCGACTTGATCAACAGCCGTGGTCAGTACACGGTAAATATTTTAGGTGACAGCAGTAAAAACACCGTTGTCAAAAATGCCCGGGCGCTGAAATTCTCCCAGAATGAGGAGATCGCCCAGGCCATCGCCCAGGCAGATTGCATTTTTGACTCCGTAGGCGGTAAAAATCTGATGGAGATCGTCCCCTTCCTCACCGCCGGTGTGGAACTGCGGGCGCAGGTGAATCCCAAGCCGCTGAATATGATCACCTGCGAAAACTGGAAAAAGCCTGCGGATATCCTTAAAGACGGCATTGCCGCCGCCATCGATCCCCAATACAAATCTTTCTTTGAAGAAAATGTGGGCATCACCGAGGCTGTCATTATGCGCTCTGCCATTGAGTCCACCCCCGATCTGCTGGAAAAAGATCCTTTGATCGTGAATGTGCAGGACTTCTGGAAATTCCCCTTTGATGCCTCCCGGCTGAAAGCCCCTATGCCCGAAGGAATGATCTGCCTGGAGCCGATCTATGAATTTACAGGCTTTTTGGAGCGGAAATTCTATACCTACAACGCAGCCAACGGCACAACCTCTTTTGTGGGCGCGATCTTGGGCTACAAGTACATCGCCGATGCCGCCCACGATCAGCGAATCTTAGATATTTTGGACGGTGTTTACAAAGAGACCGCCACCGCCCTTTCCAAAAAGCACAATTTCCCCTTTGACGAACAGTGGGCATTCACCCGCACCTCGTATAACAAACTCCGTGACCGGAATATTGTAGACTACATTGAGCGTAATGCCCGGGATCCGATGCGGAAGTTAGGCCCCGATGACCGGCTGGTAGGCTCTGCCCGGCTGTGTATGGAATACGGCGTGATCGCTGCGCATCTTGCCATTGCCATCGCCTGCGCCATCCACTATGAAGAGCCCACCGATGAATTTGCGGTGCAACTGAAGACCCTCCGGGAAGAAAAAGGCATTCCCTATATCATTGAAAATGTCTGCAAGTTAGACCCGGACGGCGACCTTGCCAAACTG
>JAZQBF010000208.1:0-12524 GCA_045545615.1 Faecousia sp. | reverse complement strand
AAATCGGATTCCTTTTACTAACAATTTTTCATCGTCTACGACAAGTATTTTCATATTCATCCTCCGATTGTTATAAATTCAGCAATTTGTTCATACTTCTTTTCTCCGATGCCACTAACATTCATAATGTCTTTTGTATCTTTGAATGGACCGTTTTCTTCTCGGTAAGCAATGATGCGCGAGGCGAGTGTGCTGCCGATTCCATCCAGCATCGACAGCGTTTCTTCATCAGCGGTGTTAATGTTGATTTTGTGATCAATGATGGGATCTGATGCATCTTTTGTAGTTTCGGCAGATGTAACATTTTCTGTATATGGTGACATTTTAACGGATGATTTACCAACCATAAAACCGATAACAAAGGTTACAAAAATAATTGTAACAAATATAAACGCCACGCTAACCCATTTTTGTCTCATATATGATTCTCCCGGATTGACTAACGTTTCGAATGCTGTTATAATGCTTTATTATACACGAATTCTATCTGTCGGACAAGAGGTTCGGGGGATATTGAGGTGAAAAATGAGAAAAAACTTTTTAATTTGCATTGTTTTGTGCATAGCGCTGCTGATGCCGACAATTGCATCTGCCACGACTGTTGCGCAACCGGATACCGGTGACAATACTGCAGCCCAGACCGGCAGCAATTCTCTTGATGCGTCAGTTCCGGTTTTAGGTACAAAACAAATCGTTGAAAATGCAGAAGCCGTTTTTCTGTACGAATACACATCCCAAACTTTGATGTACGCATGGAATCCGGATGTGCAGGTCTATCCTTCCAGTTTGGTAAAGATTATGACTGCGCTTATTGCCATTGAGAAGGGGACACTGACATCTGAAATAACGGTTGATCAGGCCTCACTTGATGCTGTACCTTATGATGCGGTTTCTGCAAAATTGCAGGCCGGGGAAGTGCTCACTCTGGAACAACTGCTGTATTGTATGATGGTCGGTTCTGCAAACGATGCCGCCGCCGTGATCGCAACGCATATCGCCGGCGGTCAGGATGCTTTTGTTCAAATGATGAACCAAAGAGCAAAAGAACTTGGCTGCACCGGCACTAATTTTGTGAATGCCCACGGTGTCCATCACGAAAACCAATACTCTACAGCCCGTGATCTTGCAAAGATCCTTTGCGCAGCAATGCAGCAAGAAGCATTTGCGCGAATTTTCGCAACGCCTTCTTATAAAGTTGCTGCCACCAATATGTCTGATGAACGGAACTTGTTAACAAGCAATTTTATGCTTACCACTGAAACGATGGAGATCTATTATGACAAGCGGGTAACCGGTGGTAGAACTGGTGTCGCTGCAGATGGAAGCCGTTGCCTTGCGGTATCTGCCGAGGAAAACGGTATGAAAATGATCAGCATTGTTTTGGGATCTGACTCAGAAATTGGCGAAGACGGCTATACAACAAAAATTTATGGCAGTTTTAATGAAACTAAGGCGCTGCTGGATGCCGGTTTGACCGGATTTAAGTCTGTTCAGATTTTGTATCCCGGACAAGCGTTAAAGCAGTTTCCCGTTGACGCCGGACTTCATAAAGTGACTGTTGGCCCGCAGAGTGCCTCTGCTGTTATCGTTCCGGAATCAGTAAGTGCAGATAGTCTTACCTATGAGTATGTAAATGTTTCCCAGGAACTGAAGACCCCCATTGCGAAAGGGCAAAAGATTTCTCTGTTGCGTGTTTGGAATGGTGGCGTATGTGTTGCGCAGGCAGACCTTTATGCGCTCCACTCTGTTCATACAGAGGATCAGACATGGGTGTCAGGTGAAAATGAAGCATGGAACAAGGTTGCCAATGTTGCAGGAAAAGTTGCCATTATTATACTGGTTGTCATTGTTTGCACCGGTGCGCTTATTGCCATCACATTGTTCCTGATCAAGCGTTTTAAGAAATCGGCATTGACAAGACGCATTAAGAAGTACAGAAGAGGTCACAGAAGGAGCCGATAATATGTTGGATTGGCCTGAATTAAGGGAAAAATGCGCGGATTGTACTCTGTGCGAATTGCATTCGTTAAGAACAAACACAGTCTTCGGCGTTGGAAAAGAGAATGCTGATGTTCTGTTTATCGGCGAAGGTCCCGGTGAGCAAGAGGACTTAAAAGGTGAACCTTTTGTAGGCGCTGCCGGTCAACTTTTAGACGATATGCTTTCGATCATCGACCTTAACAGAACAAATTGTTATATTGCCAATGTGGTAAAGTGCAGACCTCCACACAACCGGGATCCTTTGGATGTGGAGCAGGATGCCTGCTTTTGTTATTTAGAGAATCAAATTGCGTTGATTAAACCGAGAATAATAATCTGTTTAGGCAGAATCGCAGCGCAAAAGATCATTCACCCCCGCTTCAGTATTACCAGAGAACACGGAAGGTGGATCTATAGAGATGGGGTGTGGTATACCGCCTGGTATCATCCCTCTGCGCTTTTGCGGGATCTGTCAAAACGGCCGCCCACATTTGACAACATCCTGAATCTTCGGGATAAGATCAAAGAAGTTCGAGCACAATTATAAAAAATATGCCTCGGCAATTTTGCCGAGGCTATTTGTTAATTTTGGTATAGTCCAAAACTTCTTTGGCGATATAAATAGGACGGGATTTGCTTTGCTCAAAGGTTCTTCCCACATATTCGCCGATGATGCCGATACAGAAAAGTTGCATACTGCCCAGCAGCAAGATCAGAACGATGATAGTCGCATATCCAGGGATGTCGATCCCAGTCAGGATCTTTTCAAGAATCACCGCGATCATATATACAACGGCCGCCACAGCGGTTATGGAGCCAAGGAATGTTGCAATACGAAGGGGCTTAGTGGAGTGACCGATGATGCCACCAACAGCATAATTCGTCAATTTACGGAAATTCCATTTTGATTTTCCGGCAGTACGTTCACAGACGTTGTAGGGGATGAAGCAGGTGTTAAATCCCACCCAGGCAAAAATTCCTTTTGAAAAACGGTGGTATTCACCCATTTGCAGAATACTGTCAACAACACAACGGCGCATTGTGCGGAAATCACTGGCTTCAGAGCGAATGGTGATTTCGGAAAGTTTGTTGATCAGCGCGTAAAATGTCTTCTTAAAGATAGATAGGATTTTACTCTCGTTCCGCCTGTCCTGGTAGGCTGCAACCATATCATACTCAGGCTTTTCGTCGAGTGTCTTAACCATATCTCTTACGATCTCAGGTCTCTGTTGCAGGTCTGCATCGATTACAGCAGTATATTCTCCGGTTGCATATTTCATACCAGCATAAATGCCCGCATCTTTGCCGAAATTACGGGAGAAACTGATCACTTTTACGGGACAACGCTGTAAGTTAAATATTTTTCGCAACTCGTTTATGGTTTTGTCGCAACTGCCGTCGTCAACAAATATGATCTCGTAATCATATCCGCAATTCTGAAAGGCATGGATGGTCGCATCCTGAAAAGCCAAAACATTTTCGGCTTCATTATAGCACGGAACAATTAGTGACAATTTCATTTTATCAACTCTCATCAATTATTTTTAAACATTATATTCTATCTGAAATATTTCGTCAAGATTCAGACGCAATTTTTGGTTTATTGGTTGACATATTAATGAAAATATGTTAATTTTTATTCGTTAAATGCGTTGAACAGGAGTTTTTTAAGCATTTTATTGCAGAGAGCGCGTGGCTGGTGAAAACGCGTATAATCGCTTAAAATTGTCGCCTGGGAGCAAATGGCTTGATATGTAGAGCCATTCGGGTCTGCCCGTTATAGCTTTTGAGTGCCCGTAATTACGGGAATTCAGGTGGTACCACGGAATTTATTTTTCGTCCTGAGCATTTTTGCTCAGGATTTTTTATTGCAAAGGAGAAATAGTATGGCAAGAGAATTACCGAAGGTGTACGAACCGCAGCAGGTTGAAAACCGCATTTATAAAATGTGGGAGGATAACGGCCATTTTAAACCTGCAGGCAAGAAGGATGCAAAGCCTTTTACCATTGTTATGCCCCCTCCCAATGTTACCGGTCAACTGCACATGGGTCACGCTATGGATGCAACGCTGCAGGATACATTGATTCGTTTTAAGCGTATGCAAGGCTATAATGCGTTGTGGGTTCCCGGTGTTGACCACGCAGGTATTGCAACACAGATCAAAGTTGAAGAAGAACTCCGCAAGGAAGGGTTGACGCGCTACGACCTGGGCCGCGAAAAATTCTTAGAGCGTGTTTGGGATTGGAAACATCAGTACGGCAACCGCATCGTGTTGCAGCAAAAGAAACTGGGCGCATCCTGCGATTGGGACAGATCCAGATTCACAATGGACGAAGGCTGCTCCAATGCTGTGCGTGAAGTGTTTGTTTCTCTGTATGAAAAGGGTCTTATTTATAAAGGCAGTAGAATTATCAACTGGTGTCCCCATTGTGTTACAGCATTGTCCGATGCCGAGGTTGAGTATGTGGATAAGCCCGGTCATTTGTGGCATATTCGTTATCCCTTTGCTGATGGCAACGGCGAGGTAGTTGTCGCTACCACACGTCCTGAAACCATGCTGGGTGATACCGGCGTTTGTGTGAACCCCAACGATGAAAGATACACTTCCATTGTTGGCAAGAAAGTCATTCTTCCCTTGGTCAACAAGGAAATTCCCATTGTTGCCGACGATTATGCGGAAATGGATTTTGGCACCGGTTGCGTTAAAATGACACCCGCACATGACCCCAATGACTTTGAAGTGGGTCTGCGTCACAATTTGGAAGTGATCCGCGTTCTGGATGATAACGGCGTTGTGAACGCCTACGGCGGAAAATATGAAGGCCTTGACAGATACGAAGCCAGAAAGCAGATCGTTCAGGATCTGGAGGAACAGGGTTACCTTGTTAAGGTTGAGGATCACGGTCATAATGTTGGTACTTGCTACCGTTGCCATAACGATGTTGAGCCGATTATCTCTGCCCAATGGTTTGTAAAAATGCAGCCTTTGGCTGAAGAGGCTATCCGTGTCGTTAAGGAAGGGGAGACCAAGTTTGTTCCCGACAGATTCAGCAAGACATATCTGAACTGGATGGAGAATGTGCGTGATTGGTGTATCTCCCGTCAACTTTGGTGGGGTCACCAAATTCCTGCCTGGACTTGCGCAGATTGCGGTCATATCACAGTTTCCCGTGAGGATGCTTGCAAGTGCGAAAAATGCGGCAGCACCAATATTGAGCGTGATCCTGACGTGCTGGATACCTGGTTCTCCTCTGCACTGTGGCCGTTCGAGACCTTGGGTTGGCCTGAAAAGACCGAAGATCTGGATTATTTCTATCCCACCGATGTTTTGGTTACCGGCTATGACATTATCTTCTTCTGGGTTGCCAGAATGATTTTCTCAGGCTGTGAGCATACCGGCAAAACACCCTTCCACACGGTTTTGATCCACGGACTTGTTCGTGATGATAAGGGTCGTAAGATGTCCAAATCCCTTGGTAACGGTATTGATCCTTTGGAGATGATCGAAAAGTACGGCTGTGATGCTTTGCGTATGAATATGGTTATGGGCAACTCTCCCGGAAATGATATGCGTTTCTATGTGGAGCGCACAGAGGCAATGCGTAACTTTGCAAACAAACTTTGGAATGCAAGCCGTTATGTTCTGATGAATTTAGGCGAGAACGGACAAAATAAACTGCCCGCCAACGAAGAACTGACCATTGCCGATAAATGGGTGCTTTCCAAACTGAATACGCTTATTGCGGAGGTAACGGAAAATCTTGAGAAGTACGAACTTGGCGTCGCGGTTCAAAAAATCTATGATTTCCTTTGGGATACCTACTGTGACTGGTATATTGAACTGACCAAAACTCGTCTTTACAGCGAAGATCCTATACAAAAGGATACTGCTCTTCGAGTTCTGGTTTATGTACTGGATCAGACTTTGCGTCTTCTGCATCCGTTTATGCCCTTCATTACAGAGGAGATCTGGCAGAGCCTGCCGCATGATGGCGATGCACTGATCGTGGCACAATGGCCTGTGTATAGTAAGGATCTTGCCTTTAAGGCGGAAGAAGATCTGATGGAATCTGTCATGGAAGCGATTCGTTCCATCCGTAATCGCCGCGCAGAAATGAATGTTCCTCCCTCCAAGAAGGCATCTGTATTTGTTGTAACAACAAAACCTGCTGTGTTTGAAGAGGGTGCGGCCTTTATTGAGCGTTTGGCGTACGCCGACAGTGTTTCCATTCTTGCCTCCGAACCGGAAAGCATTGACGGTATGGTTTGCTGCACGACAGCGGATGCAAAACTCTTTATTCCTATGGGCCAACTGGTTGACGTGGAGAAGGAATTGGAGCGCATTGGAAAGGAACTGGAGAAAGCAAGAAAGAATCTTGCTATGCTGGAAGGAAAGTTATCCAACGAGAATTTTGTTTCCAGAGCGCCTGAAAATGTAGTAAACGCCGAAAGAGAAAAAGCGGCAAAAGCGAAAGATCTGATCGATCAATTGATCGAAAGCGAAAATGCACTGAAAAAATTGTAATAAATCCTGCTACGGCACACAAAACACTTGTTTTGTGTGCCGTATTTTTATTTGTACGCAATTGCGACAGCATACCCAACAACTTGCTATTTATACTAAATAAGAAAACGAAAGGAGGCAATTATGCAGTTAACAAGTTATTTGCAAAACAGAGAGTTGACGATCGTTTTATCCGGTGAGATCGACCATCATTATGCAAAGGTTTATATAGAGAATATCACATCCAAAATTGAAGTTTACGCACCCAGTGTCTGTATTCTTGATTTTCAGGATGTTACTTTTATGGATTCATCCGGCATCGCGGTGGTGATCAATGCGCTGCGGTGTATGACGAGGCTCGGCGGGGATCTGCTTTTGGAAGGATTATCGGAACAGCCCCTTAAAATTTTTAAGATGGCAGGTATTGAAAAAATAGTAAGAATCAGGGAGGGAATTAAATGAAAACGGAAAATACTATGACATTGACCATACCAAGTAAATCTTGTAATGAGTCTTTTGCCCGCTCAGCGGTTGCGTGTTTTGTGGCGCAGTTAGATCCCACATTAGAGGAAATCAGCGATATAAAAACATCTGTCTCAGAAGCGGTAACAAACAGCATTGTCCACGCCTATCCCAATGAACTGGGGATGATAACAATTAAGTGCCGGTTACTGCAAGATAATGTTGTGGATATTGTGGTTAAGGATAAGGGAATCGGTATTGAGGATGTGGAAAAAGCAAAAGTACCGATGTATACCACCGGCGGCGCAGACCGAAGCGGTATGGGCTTTACAATCATGGAGAGTTTTATGACATCGTTCCGTGTAGTCTCCAAACCGGGTAAGGGTACAACGGTACATATGAGCCGAAGACTGCAAAGAAGAAAATGAGCGATATTGAACAGTTGATCCTAAAGAGCCAGAAGGGGGATAAATCCGCCCTTGAGACCCTTCTGGAACAAAATGCAGGATTGATATGGTCCGTGGTAAAACGCTTTTTTGGCCGCGGTGTAGAGCCGGAAGACTTGTATCAACTGGGTTGCCTTGGATTCATAAAGGCTGTAGAGGGGTTTGATATAAACTTCGGAACGCAGTTTTCAACTTACGCCGTTCCAAAAATTTCGGGGGAAATTCGGCGGTTTATTCGGGACGATGGTGCAATAAAGGTTTCAAGAAATATAAAAGAGCAGGCATTAACGATCAAAACCGCTGTCAGTAAACTTTCCAATACTTTGGGCAGAGACCCGACCATCACTGAAATTGCGTCTTATACCGGTTTGTCAGCAGAAGAAATTGCCACCGCTGAGAACGCAACTGCTACAGTTGAATCTATGCAGCAGCAATATGGCGATGACGGCTTTAGTTTGGAATCTGTGTTGGCAGATACTACTGCGGAAGAACGGATGGTTGAGTCGATTATCTTAAAGCAAGCGCTGGGACGGTTGGAACAGCGCTCTGCACTGGTGATAAAACTGCGATACTATCACTGTATGACGCAGGAACAAATTGCAAGAGTACTCTCTGTCAGTCAGGTGCAGGTGTCGAGAATCGAAAAAAAGGCGCTTGAAAAAATGCGCGAATTTTTAAACTAAATAGTCTTTACCTTTTGCCTAAAATAGAGTAATATATATCTATAAAAAAGACAGATAGGTGTAATTATGACAGAGGAATTGTTAAGAAGATTTGTTGCTGCAAGAAGATCCTATATTTCTTCTCGATTTGCAAATTTAAATCCAAGGCAGCAAGATGCTGTTTTGGCTACAGAAGGTCCGCTGTTGCTGCTTGCCGGCGCTGGCAGTGGAAAGACAACGGTACTGATCAACCGTATTGCTAATTTGATCCGTTTCGGCAGAGCCAGTGACAGCGATATTGTTCCGGATACAGTTACAGAAGACGATATTTTGTTTTTAGAAAAATTGGACAAAACGGCAAGCGAATATGACATTCACCGTGCCGACTATCTTTGCGCGCTGGATGCCGTATCTCCGTGGAATATCATCGCCATTACATTTACCAATAAGGCTGCCAATGAACTGAAAGACCGTCTTGCGACGATGCTTGGCGCAGCGGCTGACGGTGTATGGGCAATGACATTCCACTCTGCCTGCTGCAGAATTTTGCGCAAAGAGATCGAGCGTCTTGGCTATTCCAGAAGTTTTACAATTTATGATACCTCTGACTCAGAACGGCTGATGAAGAACATTATCAAGTATATGGGACTTGATGAAAAGGCATTTTCAGCCAAGTACTTCCTGAATCTGATCAGCCAGCAAAAGGATAAATTGGTATCTCCTCAGGATATGATGGATCATATCTCTGACAGCGGTGATTACAGACTTACTTATGTTGCCAGAGCATACGAAAAATACCAAAATAAACTCAAAGAGAATAATGCGCTGGATTTTGACGATATCATCTATAAGACAGTGATCCTTCTTCGGGATCATGAAGATGTGCGCACCTATTATCAGCGTAAATTTAAATATGTTCTTGTGGACGAATATCAGGATACTAACCATCTTCAGTATCTGCTCACATCGTATCTAGCCGGTGGTTATGAAAATGTTTGCGTTGTAGGTGACGATGACCAGAGTATTTACCGTTTCCGCGGCGCAACGATCGAGAATATCCTGGATTTTGAGAATCAGTACAAAGGCGCAAGAGTGATTCGTTTAGAACAGAATTATCGCTCTACCCAGTCTATTCTCAATGCAGCCAACGCGGTGATTGCCCACAATATTGGCAGAAAAGGCAAAAAACTCTGGACAGTGAATGATGCCGGTGATCCAATTACTGTATATGAGGCTGCTGACGAAGGCGCTGAGGCATCTTTTGTAGCCGGGCAGATCATATCTGCTTCCAAAGGAAAAGGCTTTAAAGACTATGCTGTGCTCTATCGCACCAATGCACAATCCAACGCTTTGGAATTTGCCTTTAAGCGCAGCGGCATTCCGTATCGCGTGATTGGCGGTATGCGGTTCTTTGACCGTGCGGAAGTGAAGGATATGCTTTCGTATTTATGCGTGATCAACAATCGGGCGGATGACCTGCGGCTTACCCGTATCATCAACAATCCCCCCAGAGGGATCGGCGCAAAAACGGTTGAAACCGCTGTTCGTCTGGCTGGTGCATCCGAACTGCCCCTTTACAGCGTGATTTCTGACCCTTATTCTTATGGCCCTTTAGAGAAATCCGCAAATAAATTAATGCAGTTTTGCGTTATGATCGAGCAGTTGGCTGATCTGCTGAACACCGGCATATCGCTTACGGATTTCTATGAAGAAGTTATGCAAAGAACCGGGTATGCGACCGCTTTGGAATTAAAGCCGACAGAAGAAAACAAGACCCGGCTTGAGAACATTCGGGAATTGAAATCCAGCATTCATACTTACATCGAAAATGCGCAAGAACCCACACTTGCCGGATTTTTGGAAGAAATCGCGTTGTATACCGATATCGAACAGTATAATGCATCGGATGATGCTGCTGTTATGATGACGATGCACTCTGCAAAAGGTCTGGAATTTCCCAATGTGTTTTTAGTTGGCTTTGAAGACGGACTTTTCCCCGGTATGCGCGCCATCGGCGAGCGGGATGAAATGGAAGAAGAAAGAAGACTTTGCTATGTGGCGATCACCCGGGCAAAGGAAAGACTTTTTATTTCCTATGCCCGGCAGAGAATGCTTTACGGTAAAACCAATGCTGCAATGCCCTCAAGATTTTTGCATGAGATCCCCACAGACCTGACTTTGCGTAAAGGGAATTACTATCAAGCGCCAAAGCGAAATATTTGGGAAACAGCAAATCAAAGCAGTTATACCAGTCACGGCACCGGCTATCTGAATAAGACACAGACGCCAAAAACCAGCGCAGATACCAAAGTTCCCGTCTTTAATAAAGGCGATATGGTAATACACACGGCGTTTGGAAAGGGAATGGTAACGTCTGTGCTGAATATGAGTGGCGATGCTTTACTTGAAATCGCCTTCGACAAGATCGGTACAAAGAAACTGATGGCAAAAGCAGCTGCATCCCACATTAAGCGGTTGTGATTTCGTCATAGACCCGGCATATAATCCCATGGAGGGATTTTTATGCGCTATCGACTGCGTCGATTTACATTCCGATTGATCGTCTTGCTGATGATCCTTCTTGTAATGTTTCTTTTCTTTCGGGAAAGATACAGTGTAGCCATCAGGAGTCTTGCCCAAACTCAAGTCAAAAATGCCACATCGGATTTGATCAATGATGCCATCGACAAACAAATCGTTGACGGCAATATTCAATATGACAGGATCGTTTATTTTGAAAAGGATTTAGACGGGAAGATCACGGCGCTCAAAACCAATATGAGCGAAGTGAACCGTCTTAAAACGGCAATTTTGAATCTGATCAACGATGAGATTCTGGCATTGGACGCAACGGATTTGGGCATTCCTATCGGCAATCTTATTTTTCCTGAGATATTTCCGGGCAGAGGACCGGAAATCCCGGTTCAGATCATCGCGATCCGGAACTCGGATGCAAGTTTTTTAAGCAATTTCACACAAGCCGGTATCAACCAAACACTGCAGCAACTGACAATGGATGTCAGTGTGGATGTCACAGTATTGGTTCTCGGCAAAACAAGCAGTTTTACAGTTTCCAGCCAGGTGGTGGTTGCGGAGACGATCATTGTTGGGCAGGTACCGGATACTTATTTTCAAACTGGAGGATTCAATGGAGATTAAACAGAGAATCGACGATCTGACAAGACAATTAAATGAGGCAAACTACCAATACTATGTCTTGGATGATCCAAAGATGTTGGATTTTGAATACGATCATCTTTTGCGTGAATTGGAGGATTTGGAAGAAAAATATCCAAATTTTGCCCGGGAAGATTCACCCACAAAACGGGTTGGCGGAGAGGCGTTAAGCAAGTTTGAGAAAGTATCGCACAAAGTGCCGTTAATGAGCCTGCAGGATGTTTTTTCTTATGAAGAACTTACGGAATTCATTGACAAGGTAAAGGATGTTTGTCCGGATGCGGAGTATTCCGTTGAACCGAAGATCGATGGCCTTTCTGTTGCGCTTGAATATGAAAACGGCAGATTCATTCGCGGTGCAACCAGAGGCGATGGCGTAGTAGGGGAGGATGTCACAGAAAACTTAAAAACCATTCGCTCGATTCCGATGCTCCTTGAAAATGCACCTTCTCATTTGATCGTCCGGGGCGAAGTATTTATGCCCAAAAAGAGTTTTGAGAAACTGAATCAGCAGCAGGAATTGGAAGGGAAACCCCTTTTCGCCAATCCGAGAAATGCTGCTGCCGGATCATTGCGACAACTGGACTCCAAAATCACAGCCCAAAGAGGCCTTGATATTTTGATTTTTAACATCCAAAGTGTGGATGGCATATCCTTTGAAACCCACGCGCAAACACTGGACTATCTCTCTTTGCTGAAATTCAAAGTTGTCCCTTACGGTTTATTTACAAATTCCAGCGATATTTGCAAATATGTTGCAGACATTAATGAAAGCCGCGGCACTTTTACCTTTGACATTGACGGCGCTGTTATTAAGGTGAATAAACTGACCGAAAGAGAAGTTCTCGGTACTACAGCCAAGTTCCCCAAATGGGCTGCAGCCTATAAATATCCGCCCGAAATCAAGGAAACGGTTGTTGAGGATATTGTTGTTCAGGTTGGCAGAACCGGCGTATTGACCCCCAAGGCTGTTGTTAAACCGGTACGTTTGGCAGGTACAACGGTCTCCAACGCAACCCTTCATAACCAGGATTTTATAAACGAGCGGGATATTCGCATTGGTGACACGGTGCGAATCAGAAAAGCAGGCGAGATCATTCCTGAGATTTTGGATGTTGTAATGCACAAGCGCCCTGCAGGTACAGTGCCTTATTCGCTTCCTGCTGTTTGCCCTGTATGTGGCGCCAAAACCCAAAAGGATGAAGACGGCGCCTTTTTGCGTTGTACCGGCGCCGAATGCGCAGCACAATTATCCAGAAATATCGCCCATTTTGTCAGCAGAGATGCTATGG